>JADFXK010000529.1 GCA_015233625.1 Deltaproteobacteria bacterium
ATAAAACTCCTTATCAAGGATTACCGTCGGAATGACGATCGCAACCCCCTGTCCCTGGCCGCATTTGGGCCTCCGGGAGCCGGGAAATCCTTTGGAATTAAACAAATTGCTTCGGAAGTCCTGGGCGAAAGGACACCGTTCCTGGAATTCAACCTGTCCCAGTTCAACGCCCCCGCCGACCTGATCGGAGCCTTCCATCAAGTGCGAGATAAGGTGCTGGAAGGGCATATGCCCGTCGTCTTCTGGGATGAGTTCGACTCCGGGAATTACCGATGGCTCCAGTATATGCTGGCTCCGATGCAGGATGGGAAGTTCCAGGAAGGGCAGATTACGCACCCTATCGGTAAATGCGTCTTTGTGTTTGCCGGAGCCACCAGCTACACCATGCAAAACTTTGGGCCGCAGAGTACACGCTGGCAGGACGAAGCAGAAGCCAGGGCCTGGAATGAATTTAGGCTCTGCAAGGGGCCTGATTTCAAGACCCGGCTTAATGGTTACATCAACCTCCTGGGCCCGAATCGGCGACAAAAATTCAATCCGGACTGGGCAGGCGGCACCGGGGACGATGACCTATCCGATGTCTGTTTCCCAGTGCGTCGGGCCCTGTTGCTGAGATCTATTCTCGACTCCTCCCATGACCGTCTCCAAATCGACCGCGGACTCCTCTCGGCTTTGCTGGAGGTGGATTGTTACTTTGGCGGGGCTCGCTCATTTAAAAAAATTGTCGAACCTCTCCGCCCAGACAGACCATGGGTAATCCATCGTTCCAGCCTTCCCTCGGATGAGGTCATGGGCATGAACGTGGACATTTTAGAATTTTCAAACATACTCACCCGGTCTGAGGAGTTCCAGAACCAGGCCGATAAACTGGCCCCGGCAGTTCACGAGTTCTATCGCCGGCTGGCTCAAGAGGAAGGGTGGACATTAAAATACGATATCCCTTACGAAGAGCTGCCCCCGAATATTAAGTCTGACAATGTGGCCGCGGCCCATCGGATTCCCTGGATTCTGGAACTGGCCGGTCTCTTTTTGGTACCCAAAGAACAGGGTTCGGAAACCACGGACGATGATGTATCGGCGATACTGGAAAGCCTGATCGAAATACTCGCGGAAGAGGAGCACGACCTGTGGATGGAGCACAAACGGCTCCAAGGATGGAGTTATGGAGTAGAGAGAAATGACTCCAAAAAGATTCACAATTGCCTGGTTCCCTGCCGGGACCTGAAAGAAACGGACCGAAAAAAGGACCGGAACGCGGTCCGGGCCTTCCCCGAGATCGCTGAAATGGCCGGATTCAAGATCAGCCGGCGCAAACCGGCGTAACCGAAGCCCCACTTCTGCCCCCGGCGTCCGCCAAAGGAATCAGACCGTGCGCTGCGTTAAGTGGGTGGTTTTAGGGGCTCTACCCCCAGGCCCTCACAGGAAATGGCGGAGTCGAGATTAGGGTTTATGAGGCACTTACGTGAGGTGTTGTCTTGAATCTGGAGACCATCTCTTTCAAGAGCCGGGCCAGGTTGTTCAGCTCTTCAGCTCCCCTGGTCAGTTGGGCGCTACTACTAGAAAACTTGCTCGCCGTTTGATTGACCTCCGAGACACTCCTGGCCATTTCGCTCGATACTTCCGCTCCCTGGGCGACCTTCTGATTTGCCCCGTGAATCCCCTCCGCCGCTTGGGAGATATTGTTGTTTATCTCATTAGTTGTGGCCGATTGTTCCTCAATGGAAGCAGCTATGGCCGACACAATTTGATTAAGTTCATGGATGATGGTCAAGACCGCATCAATTTCTGTGACCATTCCGGTGGTTGACTTTTGGATGTTGCCGACCTCTTTCCTGATTTCATCTGTGGCCACGACAGTTTGTTGGGCCAGTTCCTTAACCTCGCTGGCCACGACGGCAAAACCTTTTCCGGCCTCACCCGCCCTGGCCGCCTCAATCGTAGCATTTAGGGCCAACAACTTGGTATGGTCCGATATTTGGGCTATGGATGTTGTCACCTTGCCTATTTCCTCAGCCGCGTGGGTCAATTCACGGACCTTTTCAGAAGCATTTTTCACCTTGTGAAGCGCAGAATCGGTAATGACCCGGGCCTTCTCGGAACTCGCCGCAATTTCGCTGATAGTCACGGTCATCCCCTCGGATGCAGTGGCGATGACGCTCACATTGACGGCAGCCTGGGCCATGACGGTGGCTACGGAATTCATATTGCAACTCATCTCTTCGACCGATGAAGCGACCTCACTGGTTTTGATCGACGTGCTGTTGGCATCGGTGAAAATCTCTTTGGAAATATTGGACAGATTAGAGGAAACATCGCTAAGTATCCCGGCGTCATGGGCAATGGATTTGATGATATCATGAAGTTTGGCTATAAATATGTTGAACCAGTTAGCCAGTTCTCCCATCTCATCCTTAGTCTTTAGTTCTATACGGCAGGTCAGATCGCCTTCCCCTGTGGCAATATCTTGTAGAATATCCGTAGTAGTCGAAACTGGTTTTAGTATTCTCGACACCATGACTCGTCCAAACAGCGCGCCCATCACTACGCAGACCAGGGCAATGCCGAAACCATAGCCGAAAGTCTTGGTCAAAGAACCTTCCAACGTCTTGATGATGAAGTCTTTGGCCCCGGCCACATTGCTCTCAAGCTTGGCTACCGCATCTTTGGTATTCTTTTCAACTTTGGCTGTTACTTCCGACTTGGCCCTTTCGGCGATTTTGGTGGCATCTGTGGTCTGTTCAGCCACTTTCTTTTCCGCTTCATCTTGTTTTTGCTTAAGCTGATGCG
>JADFXK010000052.1 GCA_015233625.1 Deltaproteobacteria bacterium
GCGAACTCCGGATAGAGTTCCTTCAGTCAGGTCGGGCATAGTCCGTGTGAAAAGTCAACCCCGATGTATTCCTTAAAGTACGATTCGACGGTTTGCCAATACTCCTGGTCATCCCGAAGTTTCTTACATTTTGCGCAGATCGGGATGATATCATGCAAAGTTGATATCTCCGTGATATCCTCAATGATCAATAGCCCCAGCGGTTCCTTGTTTCCCGGCATCGGACTGGCCGTTATCAACAATTCCAGTCTTTTCTTCACCCCATCCAGCAGAAGTTCGACCTTAGTGCGCCTCCGAGTCACAGTCTGTCCCTGCAAGCTGCTCGTCACTGAATTCCGAATGACGCAAGTCCGGCAGAACGGCGCTCTCCCGCAACCTTCGGGAACATCATACGCGTGGAGGCAATGAAGGACTTCGCCGCCACGTCGTCTCTTGATAGTTGTTTTATCAATTCCAAATACCTGGGCCGCAGCATCGTTCAAATCCTGGATCACCACATCGGCATCAACCACAAAAATCATATGGGGAATGGCATTAAGGATGGCCTGGTAGTAGGAATCACTCTGGGTTGTCATTTTTTCTCCTTGGCCTACGGCCAGGTTCTTGCTTACGGCAGATTCTGTGACCATTTTTCTTGAAATAATTATATCACAACAATAACCGGCAAAGCCAACCTAAAAGTCATAGACGCGTAATGGTTGATTTTTTTTGTCTCATGATTAGCTTAATTAAGAAATGGAAACGTTGTGGGGAAAGGAGTCCGACGCGGCCGGTGGCAATGAAAAGTCCGGGCCGCGTCAAAGATGGAAAACGTCTGATGGGAGGATTGGATCTTGGGTCGGAGGCCGGTGCGCCTCCGCCCAGGGATGGGGTTGGTTATGGCGTGGTCAAGAACTACTTCTCTACTCCTGATTGTTAGATGCCCGCTATATGTCAGGTCAAGTCCTGGCGGGACACCTCATCACATTTTCATTTAGTCTTTGTCAGTTAATTGAATCACTTTGTCAGCGCCAATCCCTGATCGCCTTATCCATTGACCACACGTAGCTCGGGGTGAGTTTCCCTTTGGGCTCGATAGGGCGTCTCAGGGGCTAACCCCCGGGATACTTCTTGGCGTTTTTCAGAGCGTGAGGCGTTCAGTGTCTCACCTGTTAAATTTGTTCTGCCATTGATCAAATCCGCCAATCTATCCATGAGTGATTTCATCTGTTCTGCCTGGGCGTCCATCTCTTCCGCGGCGGACGCGGTCTCTTCAGCATTGGCCGCGTTTTGTTGGGTCACTTTGCCCACTTCATGAACAGTCTTGGTTAGTTGTCCGATGCCCAAAGCCTGCTCATTGGATGCGGTCGTGATCTCACCGATTAGTTTATGTACTTTTTCAGCTTCATGGGCGACTCTGGCAAAGGCGGTGCCGGCCTGGGCGACGATTTCAGCACCGGTTTTAATCTTTTTTACGGTGTCTTCTATCTGATTAGCCGTGTTCCGGGCGGCATCCGCGGCCCGCATGGCCAGATTGCGGACTTCATCGGCCACCACCGCGAACCCTGCCCCGGACTCCCCCGCTCTAGCCGCCTCGACGGCCGCGTTCAGGGCCAGGAGGTTGGTTTGGAAGGCAATTTCATCGATAGTTTTGATAATCTTTTGCGTATCCTCACTGGACTTGGACATTTCTTCCATTGACCGGGTAAGTTCGGTCATAGATCTATTAGCTTCACCGGCGACCTGGGTCATGGCGGCCACAGAGAGTTTGGCTTGATTTGAGTTTTCCGAATTCTTCAGGGTCATGGCCGACATCTCCTCTATGGCTGCGGAACTCTCCTCTATAGCCGCGGCCTGTTCTGAAGCACCTTGAGCCAGGTTTTGGCTGGCCGAGGATACCTGGACGGCGGCCGAGACTATCTGCTCCGCACCTTCAGTCAGACTATTGATAGCCTCTCTAACCGGTCGAGAAATGGAAACGGCAAAGAAGATGCCCAACCCGACCGCGATTAACGTCCCCAGGCTCATACCAATCCAGGCGATTGACTTGCCTTCGGCCGCATCGTTTTCGGCCATGTGCATCGTGTCACTAGCTTCTTTTCTATTGAAATCAATGAGCTTGTCTATAAGTGGTAATGCTCTGTTTTGCTTAGCATAAACAACAACTAGTGATTGTTTCTGCATCTGGTTGTAAAGCTCTGCCGATTTTTGCGCTTCGTTGATGACGGCATTGAAATATGACGTGGTCTCTTCGAATAGAGGAAGAAGTTCTTGCGTAAAGGCGGACATGGCCAACTCCGCCGTGCCGTCTTTTATCATCTCTTTAATTTTTTTTACGGTCTGGTGAAAACGCGTGTGAGCTGGAAGTATCTTTTTTAACATCTCCTTGATGTTCGGGTTATCGGTTTTAAACACGGCCAGCCACTTCCCGAAGGAACAGTCAGCCTCATTTTCTCCTCCTTCAAAGAGACTACCGGTCAGGATCGTCTTCCCCAGATTCATGGCCAGGATCCCATGATCTCCTCTGAACCGTTCAATGTCTCCAACTAATTCGGTCGGGTCCAATATCCCGGTTCTTTCTAATTCTTTAGCCATCTGAAAGAATTTATTATTTTCCGCCAGGAATTCCCCCAGTAGAGGCGCCGCCTTTTTCCATAAAGCATCTTCTTCGGGCACCCGATAGATTGATTCATAATTCTTTTTTGCCTCCGCATAAAGGCCATAGGCTCTATTGAAGTTTTCGAATTGGCGTTTCCGGTCTTCAGGATTAAGATTGGGATTCAGCAGGGTGCGCTGGGCTACACGTATCGTTTCAATCGCTTTTCCCAAAAGGATCATGTTGTAGACACTTGGGAAAGTGTTCTCAGTCACCTCCGTGAGATGATTGACCAGGTTAGACGCCACCCTCAATCCCAGCAGTCCCACCACCGAAGTGATCAAGGCTACGGCAATGAATCCGGCGACTAACTTTGTGCTTAATTTTAATCGTCCCATGGTTGCTCCTTATTTGGATTAGGTTAAGGATTCAGCTTCGGCGGATATATATTCTCAATAAATTAAAGACATATGGCGCCGGGGGAACAATTTAATCGCCTTGAGAGCGGCTCAGAATTAAAGGCTATTCGGTCCTCTTCCGCTACTTCCATTTATCTATCTAATTAATCATATATTCATTGCCTACCACCAGGTTTTCCTTCCACTATATCCAATTATCCATAGTTAAACCACAATCTAGTCAAGTGAATTATATCACAATCATTAATCCAAAGTAAAGAAAAAAGACCAACGATCCACAATTTACTATAACTACCTATACTATATACATGTAAATAAATTATTTGCGAGAACGCGGGGAGACCAAAGAGATGGACGCTGCCGGGGAATTAAAAGGCCACGTCAAAGATGGAAAACGTCTGATGGGAGGATTGGATCTTGGGTCGGAGGCCGGTGCGCCTCCGCCCAGGGATGGGGTTGGTTATGGTTCTATCTTGGAGCCGAGAACTTCAAGGAACTTCCGCATCCATTCGGGGTGGCCGGGCCAGGCTGCGGCGGTGACCAATCCGCCGTCGACATAAGCATTGGAGAAGGTTTCGTTCACCTCGCCCCATTTAGCCCCGGCCTGGATCAGATCTGGTTTAACGGCCGGGTAAGCGGTGCAGAGCTTGCCTTCCACCACGCCCGCGGCCACTAACACCTGCTGGCCATGGCAGATGGAGGCAATGGGTTTATTCGCGCCGGCAAAATGCCGGACCAGATCCAACACGCGGTCGTTTAGTCGGAGGTACTCCGGGGCCCGACCGCCGGGGATGACCAGGGCGTCATAATCTTCGCCCTTGATCTCATCAAAGGTGGCATTAAGGGCGAAATTGTGGCCGGGCTTTTCACTGTAGGTCTGGTCTCCCTCAAAATCATGAATCGCCGTGCGCACTGTCTGCCCGGCTTTTTTGCCCGGACACACGGCATGAACGGTGTGACCGACCATGGTCAGCATCTGGAAGGGGACCATGGCTTCGTAGTCCTCAACGTAATCACCGACCAGCATCAGAATCTTCTTCACCGCCATTGCAAACCTCCTTGGGTTACGGGTTGGGTGTTGCATGTTGCGCGTTTCGGGTTACGAATTACAGGTTATTGCTCGTAGGCCAGCATGTTCGGTTGCAGGTACGTCGCCGGTGTCGGTATTGTAGAGTTAGAGTCCCGGCTGAGTAATTTCTACGGGATTAAATGCGACGCTCCTGCCCGGCGGCTATTTTTCCAGATAGGTCAGGGCCTCCTTTTCCGACCAGCGGTTGTGGACCAGTCCGGCTAAGGTCCGCGTCATCCGGGCCGCGTCGGTATGGCCCCAGATGTTGCGCCCCATGGCCACGCCAGCCGCCCCGGCCGCCACTGCCTCCCTGACCAGGCCGAAGATCTCCTTAGCCGGAGCCTTTTCTCCGCCCAGGACGACCACCGGGACAGGGCAAAGTCCGATTAATTCGGCGAACTTCTCCGACGGACCTTGATATTGGATTTTGACCAGGTCGGCCCCCAGTTCCACCGCTCCCCGAGCCGCCATTTTCAGGGCCTCCAATTGGCCCCATTTCTCGACCATGGGTCCGCGGACCATCACTTCAACCAGCAGGGGTAATCCCCAGGCTGCGCAGGAATCAGCCACCCGGGAGGCTTGCTCCATAAACTGACCTTCCAGTTCATGGCCAAACTTGATGGTCACGGCCACGCCATCGGCGCCTAACCGCAGGGCTTCTTCAGGGGCCGAAATGATCCGTTCTTTGAACGCGGCCGGATCGGTGAGCAAGGTAAAACCTCCGGAGATACGATAAATAACGCCGCATTGTCGGCTAAATGCCGGGAGGCCGTGCCGGATCATCCCCCGAGTGAGCAATAAAGCATCGGCGCCACCCTTGACCAGTGCGGCAATCAACTGGGCCGGTTTGGCCAGGGGAGGCATATTCCCGGCAATCAGTGCGTGGTCTACGGCCACGATAACGGCCTTGCCATCCTTTTTAAAGATCCTTTTCAGTCTTAGAGCGCGTCCTGTCTGCATCGGGCAGTCCTTATGAATGTAGGTCAATAGTTGAGTAATGGTGATTTACACCACATGTCTGTAATTGACTGTTCTGATTGCGTCCGGGTACTCATATCAAGCGACCGGCCACGAGCAACGAGCAACCAGCAACGAATAACCAGCAAACGACCATCATTCCCAATCCGAGGAGAAAAATGTCTTAAAGGCGCGATAGGTCATGTACAGGTCACCCTTATGGGCAATTTCAAAGGGCGAGTGCATGGACAGGAGCGGGGGGCCGCAGTCAATGATATCCATCCCATATCTGGCCATGTGCTTGGCCACGGTGCCGCCCCCTCCCTCGTCAACCTTGCCCAACTCACCGGCCTGCCAGGCCACGCCATGCTTGTTAAACATAAGCCGCAGCCAGCCCAAATAATCCACGTCGGCATCGCTGGAGTCGTACTTTCCTCCTGAGCCTCCGAATTTAGATAGGCAAATGCCATAACCTATTTTCGCCGCGTTTCTTTTTTCATGGACTTCCTGATAATCGGGATCGAGACCGGCGTTCACATCCGCAGACAAAGCTCGCGACCGGCTGAGGCCGCGCAGCACTTCCAGATGCGGGGCCCGAGGAGAAGCGACTTGGGCCAGTTCGGCGGTAAAATTTTCTAAAAAGAGGGATTCGGCGCCTGTGGCACCCGCACTTCCGATTTCTTCCTTGTCGGCAAAATGAGCCATCACCGTCCGGGTCGGTCTGTCCATTTCCAGAATGGCCGTGAGGCTATGGAAGGCACAGGCCCGGTCATCCTGGCCGTAAGCACCGATAAAACTGCGATCCCAGCCCACGTCCTTGGCCGGTCCGGCCGGGACCACTTCCAGCTCGGCGCTGATCAGGTCTTCCTCCACCAGGCCGTAACGATCATTTAGCAACCTGAGTAATTCCAGCTTAAACCGTTCTTTTGTATCTGCGTCCTCAAAGGGGATTCCGCCGGCCAGGATGTTGAGCTTTTCGCCCGGAATGGCTTCGGACATCTTTTTATCCGATTGTACCTTCCGGGCCAGATGGGGCAGAAGATCGCAGACGACGAAGACCGGATCGTAGGTGTCTTCCCCCAGGCTGATGTCGATGGCCTGACCATCGCTCTTGATGATCCGGCCATGAATGGCCAGCGGCCGGGTGACCCATTGGTATTTCTTGATTCCGCCATAATAGTGAGTCTTTAACATGGCCAGTTCTACTTCTTCATAGAGTGGATTTTGTTTCAAATCCAGGCGCGGGCAGTCAATATGAGACGCGATCAGGGCCAGCCCCTGCTGTGGCGGTTTTTCCCCCAACACGGCCAGGGCGATAGTTTTGTTCTGAGCCACCTTATAAAAGCGTTTGCCTTCTGAGGAGAGGTCGATATTTTTGAACCCCTTCTCGTTGGCCATGTTTATAATTTCAACCACAGCCTGACGTTCGGTTTTCGCTTTGCTCAAGAAGGCCTTGTAGCTTTCAGCCATCGTAAAGCAATCCCGTCTTTCTTGGTCCGATAACCGATCCCAGACAAGTTTGGGCTTAGCCAGCAGTTTTTCTGAGAGTTGTTTGATTTCTTTCTTGGTCATTTTCTTAACCATAGTCGCTCCTGGAGATTGGCTGATCATGGGCATCCTGGTTGTTGATATGATAACCTTTACCCCGGGTCAGCGAAGCGCCACCCTGCGGGATCAATAAAGGGACAATTGCGAATGTGAAAAAAATAAGCTCAATTACCGTTCTACTGGACGAGCCAGCCCTGAAATGATGGGATGCGAATAAAATTATTAGTATTGTCGAACTGATGGAACAAAAGAGGAGGTTCCGGTCAGGTTACATATTGACAGATGCGACCGGAGTGTTAACTTTACCTGGCTACCTTAGCACAAACTGAGGCCGGATGAACAGATAATAGGTAACCCCCATTTCAGTTTTAGCGATTACCCCGAGGAGAAATAGCTTTATGCCGGCAAACCGACAACTATCCTTTGAACAAGGTCCCATCCGCCCGCCCAGTGAGGCTTCTAGCTTGCTGATTCGGGTGACCAGGAATTGCCCATGGAATAAATGCACCTTTTGCAGCACTTACCGAAACAAAGAGTTTTCCCGCCGGCCGGTGGCCGAGGTCAAGCAGGATATCCAAACGGCCAGGGATATCGCCGACGAGATTCAAGCCCTGTCCCAGAAGATGGGAAATTTGGGCCGGGTTACTCCGGAGGTGGTAAATTATATCTATCAAAACGGCAACCTATATAATGATCAGTTCCTGAGTCTGGCTGCCTGGCTATTCTATGGGGGGCAACATGTTTTTTTGCAGGACGCCAATTCACTCGTCCTGCCGACCGACCAACTGGTGGATATCCTAAACTTCTTAAAAGAAAAATTTCCCGATGTCAACCGGATTACCAGTTATGCGCGGTCCAAGACCATTGCTAAGAGCAAACCGACGTCGGACCTGATCCGATTGAGGGAGGCCGGATTAACGCGGCTTCATCTGGGGATGGAAACCGGAGATGACGAGCTGCTGAAATATGTGGCCAAGGGAGTTACTGCGGCCGAGCATGTGGAGGCTGGGCGCCGGGTGGTGGCCTCGGGGATAGAACTTTCCGAATACGTTGTCCTGGGACTGGGCGGCCGTCGGTGGTGGCGGGAACATGCCCTGAATACCGCTCGGGCGCTGAATCAAATCAACCCCCACTTCATCCGGTTCCGGTCGCTCAAGCTGCTTAAGGGTATGGAGTTGACCGAAAGGATGCGGGCCGGCGAGTTTGAGGCCCCCACCGAAGATGAAATGATCCGGGAAGAAAGATTGCTCATCGAAAATCTGGCCGGCATCACCTCCCGGGTGGTTAGCGATCATGTTCTGAATCTGCTCATGGAAGTGGAAGGGCAACTGCCTCAGGATCATCAAGAAATTCTCAACTTGATTGACCATTATCTCAATCTGTCCGACAACGACCGGCGTCATTTCCGGCTGGGCAAACGGGCCGGCATCTACAACACCATGGCAGATATGGCCGACAATTCTTTGCGCCACAAGGTGGATGGGCTGATGGCCCAGGTCTCGGCTCAAGGCCCCGAAGCCGTAGATGACTTCATTTCCCGGCTGAGAGAACGGTTTCTCTAAGCCACTGGTCAAGCCCCGAATCCTGCAACCCGATACCCATATGCGCGATTATGCTACTATAGCTCCTTTCTTTCGGCGAAATGTCTGGCGAATTCTGGGCGGACTGGCCGCCTTGCTGGTGGTGGACATGATGCAACTGTTCGTCCCCAGGATAATCAAGTACGCCATAGACGATCTGACCGCCCTGACGGCCCAGCCGGATAATTTAATTAAGTATGGCGGAGCGATCATGGGGTTGGCCGTTTTGACCGGGACATTGCGGTTTGTCTGGAGGCTGCTCCTTTTCGGGAACTCCCGCGAGGTGGAAGAAGGGCTGCGGAATCGGATATTCTCCCATCTTTTGACCTTGCCGCTGAGCTACTTCCAGCGGATGAAGACGGGCGATCTGATGGCCCGGGCCACCAATGACTTGAACGCGGTACGGATGGCGGCAGGCATGGGGATTGTCGCCGCGGTCGATGCCTTTCTTATGGGCGGAGCCGCGGTGGCTTTTATGATCTACATCGACCTGCGGTTGACCCTCCTGGCCATGCTGCCGATGCCGCTAATCGTCTGGTTGACCCGGCGTTACAGCCGGCAGGTGCACAAACAATACGACGTGATCCAGGCCGTATTTTCCCAGATGACCGAAAGTGTTCGAGAAGGTCTGGCCGGGATGAGGATCATTAAGGCGTATAACCTGCAGGACCGCGCCGCCACTCGCCTGGACCACCTGAGCCGGGAATACGTCCAAAAAAATATGGGCTTGGCCGGGACGATGGGCTTCTTCCTGCCCATGATGGCCTTTGGCAACAATCTTTGTCTGGCCTTAGTCCTGGGGATCGGCGGCCGCCAAACGGTGCTGCAACAGATCACTCTGGGCGATTTTGTGGCCTTTATCACCTACCTCAATCTGCTGACCTGGCCCATGATGGCCTTGGGCTGGGTGGTGGGTCTGATTCAGATGGGGACGGCTTCCCTACAACGGATCAACCTCATTTTGGCCGAACCGTCTGAGCCGGGGCTGCAGTCCGGGCCGATATCCAGCCTGGTTCCGGCCGGTTCACCCGACCTGGGCGTCCCTGGCGGCATCGGCATCGAGATTAGGGACCTGCATTTCCGCTACGGCACCTATCTGCCTCCGGTGCTGCAAGGCCTGACCCTATCCATTCCGCCTGGAGTGACCACGGCGATTACCGGTCCCACCGGGTGTGGCAAAAGCACCCTGGCCGCGTTATTGATTCGGTTGTTTGAGACGACGGCCGGGACTATCTTGATCAATGACCGGGAGATCAACTCCCTACCCCAGGATCTGGTCCGGTCCCTGGTGGGTGTGGTGTTCCAGGAGCCGTTTTTGTTCTCAGATACGATTAGAGGCAACCTGTTGCCCAGTCGGAGCGAAGCCGGGCCGGAAGAACTCATCCGGTCTCTGGCGGATGCCGCGCTGCTAAATGAGGTGCAAGGGTTTCCCCAGGGGATGGACACGGTGTTGGGCGAGAAGGGCTTGAACCTATCCGGAGGTCAGAAACAGCGCCTGACCATTGCCCGGGCTTTGCTGCTTAAGCCGCCGGTGCTGGTCTTGGATGATGCCCTGGCCTCCGTGGATACGGAAACCGAGGAGACCATCTTGAATCAATTGATGTCCCGGCGCCGCGGCCTGACCAATGTCATCATCTCCCATCGGATCTCGACCATTAAGCGGGCGGACGTGATCTACGTTCTGGAAGAGGGGCGGATCACGGAGACCGGAACCCATCAAGAACTGGTGGCAAGAGGCGGATTCTATACCGAGCTGGATCGGCGACAGCGGCTGATGGATGAGCTGGATCGGAATGTGGTGGGTTAATGTACGGCGATTATGGATACTTTGAAGAAGGCCATATCGGCCGCCGGCACGATCTTCGGCTGCTGGGTAGATTGGTCGTGTTTTTCAAACCATACCTGCCGTGGTTGGCCATTTCCGTGGTTCTGATGATCGTCATGGCCGGGCTGGACCTGGCCTTGCCCTATATAACCAAAACCGCCATAGACCGGTACATTACCTCTGCTTCATACCAGGTTGACTTAACCGGCAAAACCTCCCGTTCGGCCGCGACCCGGCTGGTTTCCCAGTACGGACACTATCTCATCCCCACGGGTCATCAGGACCGATACTTTATCGACACTCTGGGTCTCCAGGCCATGGATCGCCAGGACCTGGCCAGGTTCAAAGCGGCCGGTTTGATCGGTGAAGAACGCTATCTTTTCGTGATAATCCCCCAGACCGGTGGGACTGCCGCCGTCACCGCCGGTTCCGCGCCGGTTATTACCGGTCTCCCTATGGCCCCCGCCAATCCCGTGCCGCCTCAACCCGGTCCGGTGTCTACTTCGGTTCTTGAGCAACTCCTGCAATGGAGCCGAAGTCTTCTGTGGCAGCCGGCCCCAGCCAATGTCCAGATCGTCATCAACAAGTATCCCGAGATGTTTGAACGGGTGTCGGGCCGCGCTTATTTTCGGGCCAAAGCGGCGGCGAAATTGTCGGGTGACGATCTGCGCCTCCTGCGAGGTCGGAATTTGGTCGGTATCTACCAGATGGCGGCTCTGTTCATTCTGTGCAGTCTTCTGAATCTGGTCTTTTACGCCCTGGATGTCATCGTCATGGAGTACGCCGGACAAATGATCATGATGGACCTGAGAATGGCCTTGTATCGACATATTCAGGCGTTGTCCCTGAGGTTCTTTGACCGCAACCCGGTGGGACGGCTGGTTACCCGAGTGACCAACGACGTGGAAAATATGAACGAGATGTTTAAGTCTGTGGTGACCACCATGTTCAAGGACTCCTTCTTAATTGCCGGGATTGTCATTGTGCTGTGGCAAATGCACCGACAGTTGGCTCTACTGGTCCTGGCCATGATTCCGCTGGTGGCTGTCGCCACGATGGTCTTCAGTTTTCAGGCCCGGGATGCCTTCCGGTTAAATCGGACCAAGATCGCCCAGATAAATTCCTTCTTGCAAGAATGCCTCAACGGGGTGGCTGTGCTGAAGGGGTATCGGCTGGAGACCGGTAGTTTCGAGAAATTCCGGATAACCAATTACGAAAACTACCTGGCCGGGATGAAACAGGTCCGGGTGTTCGCGGTGTTTATGCCGTTGATGGAAGTCTTAAGCGCAGTGACAGTGGCTCTGGTCGTTTGGTATGGAGGGGGGAAGGTGATCCAGGAGGCCGTGTCGCTGGGTACCCTGGTGGCTTTTCTGTCTTACGTCACGATGCTGTTTAAGCCGGTTCGGGACATGGCGGAAAAGTATAACATCATGCAGAACGCCCTGGCCTCTTCGGAGCGGATTTTTCAGTTGCTGGATACTCAAGATCCCGATTTGGAACAAAGCCATGAGACTGAATCTCCGGTCCGGGGCGAAGTTGTTTTTGACCGGGTGAGCTTTGCCTATAAGCCTGGGGAGGCGGTGTTGAAGGAAGTGTCATTTCAGGTGGGGGCGGGGGAAAAGGTGGCCCTGGTCGGGGCGACGGGGTCCGGGAAGACCACTTTGATTAGTCTGCTAGAGGGGTTCTATCCCCAGTATGAGGGTCAAATCTTGCTTGATGGTCAAGATATTCGGAGCCTAAGCCCCGCTTTTTTGAGGTCTCAGGTGGGCCTGGCGCTCCAGGATGTCTACTTGTTTTCCGATACGGTGCGTGAAAATATCGCTCCGGGGCGGACGGACCTGTCCTCAGAAGACGTGGCGGCTATCGCCCGGTCGATGAATGCAGATCACTTTATTCAGTTCTTACCCCATGGTTACGACACAGTATTATCTGAAAATGCTTCCACTTTGTCTTCCGGGCAAAGACAATTACTTGCCTTTTGTAGGGTTTTGGCTTATAATCCGAGAGTATTGATCTTAGACGAAGCCACGTCCCATGTGGATACGGAAACTGAGCAGCTCATTCAGCACGCCCTTGACCGGCTGATGATCGGCCGGACCTGCATTATTGTGGCGCACCGCCTTTCGACCATTAAGAAGGCCGACCGAATCATTGTCATGCACAAAGGAAGATTGCTGGAGCAGGGGACCCATGCCCAACTGATGGCGGCCAAGGGAGCCTACTTCCGTCTATATCAGTTGCAATATACCGATTAGAGCTGAAAATCTGATTCTAACCTGTGGCCGCGATTGGCTCGACCTGCAATTCGACAAAAAGGTGGCACATGCTGGTTTGGATTATGACCAGGTCCGGGGAGGCGGTATGGCGCCTGGTCTGGTTATGCTTGATTGTCTCAGTACTACTTACGGCCGGCTGCGTGTCGCTCATGAGCTTAATTATTAACGGTCGACTCACCCTGGATTACTTTCTTACCGGATTTATTACCTTCGCTTTTGTCGCCCCCCCGATTCTGTTTATACTTTTTCTTTCGTTGAAACAGTTCCGTAGAAGCGAGGAGCGATTCCGGGCCTTTGCCGAATTCACCTGGGATTGGGAATGCTGGCTGCGGCCGGATGGCCGATTCGAATACATCACCCCGTCTTGTCGAAGAATTACCGGGTATGGTCCGGGTGAATTCACCGCCGATCCTGAATTGGCAGTCCGGATCGTTTATCCTGACGACCAGCCGGCGGTGCTCGATCATCTCGCATTGCATCATCAGGACACTGGTGACTTACAGTTTGATTTCCGGATCGTCGCACGAGACGGGGAAGTACGCTGGATCGAGCATCATTGCCAGCCGATATTTGACACCGACGGCACCTGGCTGGGCCGCCGGATATGCAACCGGGATATTTCCAGGCGGAAAAGGGCGGAGGCGGAAAAGGAGAAGGTTCTTCAAGAACTGCAACATGCTCTGGCTGAGGTTAAAACTCTTCGGGGGTTTATTCCCATCTGCGCTCACTGCAAGAAGATTCGGGATGATGCAGGATACTGGAAGCGACTCGAACTCTATATCGAAGAACGCACCGAAGCTCAATTTAGCCATAGTATTTGCGCCGATTGCCTCAGCGAGTTGTACCCGGATTATACGGAAGGGGAACCCTGATTCCTTATGCAACCCGCCACACCGAACTCACCCATTGGTTTTGAGCCAGTCGCGAATCAACTTTATTTGGGATGGATCCATCAGGGTCGGGGCGTGGCCGATGCCGGGCAGGGCCACTACCTCCGTGCCGGGTCGTTGCAGCATTCTCTTGGCCGTATCCGACAACAACAAATCGGACTTCTCACCCCTAATGGTCAACACCGGGCAACGGACGGCTTCCCAGATCGGCCAGAGGTCGACATCTTTGAGTTGACCGGAGCGGTAGGGCAAGGCAATGCCTGGATCATAGTTGGAAACATAGGAACCATCTTCCAATCGGCGGAAGGAATGGGTGGTCAGGTGGGTCCATTGTTCGTCTGTTACGGGCCCAAAATTAACATGGATCATGCGCAGGTAGAGTTCGGCGTCTCGAATACTGGCGAATCTGAGGTCTTTGCCTAAGTATTCGCCGATTCGTTTGAGTGCCCCCTTGGGGATAAATGGACCGAGATCGTTTAGAATCAAGGCCTTGATGGGGCTGCGGGGCAAGGCGGCCAGACTCATGCCGATGATCCCGCCCATGGACGTGCCTATCCAGATTACTTCGTCCACGTCAACCCGGGCCAGGAGCCTGGTCATGTCCGCGACATACAGGGGCAGGTCGTATCCTTCCTTATTTTCCAGCCAATCACTTCGTCCCCGACCTACCACATCAGGGCAGATGATCCGATAATCCGATTGTAGATCGTGGGCCAGATAATCAAAATCCCGGCCAGTCCGGGCCAGCCCATGAACACAAATAATCACTTTCGGGTTAGAGGGATCACCCCATTCCGTATAGGCTGTCTTGTAGAATCCTCTGGCTTCCAGCCCCAACAAACTCCTTTGCCGCATTAATCTCTCCTCGTAATATTAACCTGGCTGCTTCAGATTCTTCATTAAAGCATGAATAGTTAACTTGTCCAATGGCTTGGAGAATAGATATCCTTGGGCCAGTTCGCACTTAAGACTCTTTAACGCGTCAAGTTGATCTTCATTCTCTACTCCTTCAGCCACCACACTCAACCCCAGACTCCGGGCCAATGAGATAATCGTCTTGACAATTTCAATGTTGTCTTGAACATTGCCGCTGCCGCTGATGAAGGAGCGATCTATCTTCAACACGTCTATCGGGAATCGTTGCAAGTAACTCAATGAGGAATAGCCGGTTCCAAAATCATCTACCACAATTCGGACACCCAGATTAACCAACCGGGTGAGGCGCTCTATGGTGGTCTTGGTGTCTTGCATGATGACGGTCTCTGTGATTTCTAATTTGAGACACCGGGGATCAAGGTGGGTTTCTTTGAGCACGTGGGTGACGTAATCGACAAAATCTGGCAGCAACAATTGCTTACTGGAGATATTGACATTCATGACCAGGTTGTCCGCCACCTTGAACTCATTTTGCCATTCCTTCAGTTGCTGGCAGGCTTCGGCAATGGCCCAAGATCCAATCGGCACAATTAAACCGGTATCCTCGGCCAAGGGGATAAATATATTGGGGAAAAGCATACCGCGCTGAGGGTGGTTCCAACGGATCAAGGCCTCCATCCCGACCAATTGCTGGGTTGGGACAGCCAGAATCGGCTGGTAGTGGAGTTCAAATTGCTTGTGATCAATGGCCTGCCGCAATTCCGTTTCTAATCTGACCAAGGCCACCGTCTGTTGGTACATCTTCCGACTGAAGAACTTGAAATATCCCTTACCCAGCTCCTTAGCCCGATACATGGCGATATCTGCGTCCCGCATGATTTCTTCCGGAGTTTGAAAAGGGTCGGTTTTGATCACAATGCCGATGCTGGCGCTGGTAAAGATTTCTTGATTGTTTATCAGGAAGGGCTCGCTTATATACTCCTTGGCCCGGTTTACCACACTGATGATCTGTTCCGGTCGATTGACCTCCTCCATCAGGACGGCGAATTCATCCCCTCCGAGGCGAGCCACCGTGTCAACCGCCCGGAAGCACTTCGACAACCGGCTGGAAACGGCGACCAAAAGTTTGTCTCCGGTAATGTGTCCGTAACTGTCGTTGACTTGTTTGAACCGATCCAGATCAAAGAGCAAAACAGCAAAACGGTGGTCCTGATTTCTTTTGATCCGTTCCAAGGCTCGGCCCAATCTTTCGGAGAACAGGACACGGTTGGGCAGTCCGGTCAGGGCGTCATGAAAGGCTTGATGAGCCAGCGCCTTTTCAATAGATTTCCGCTCCGAGATGTTCATATAAATGTAAAACGCACCGACTATCTCGGAGCCGATCTTGATGGGGTAACCCAGCACGGACGTGGGGATGAGCCGGCCGTCTTTGTGTCTTCGATGGGTCTCCCGCTGGATGGATTTACCGCTTAAAGCCGTCTGATGGATCATCTGGCCTTCGGCCATCAGGTCTTCAGGAATGAGTAAGTCCAAATTATTCCGGCCTTTAATTTCGGCCGGACGATACCCGAAGAGATGTTCGTAGCCCTTATTGGCGTTGATTATTTTGCCATCGACATTCAGGATTACAATTGCCTGGGGTGATCCCTCAAAGAGCTGCTGAAAATAGGCCCTTTGTTGGCTCAAAGCTTCTTCTGTCCGACGCCGCTTGGTCACATCCCGAACGACTCCCCGGAAGCCAATTGGTAGGCCGGTCCGGTCGCGCCGGAGGGACGCGGATAACTCTAGTATCCGTCGAGTCTTATCTTTTCTGACAACTTCATAGTCAATTATCTTAGCCGGTTGGCCGGTGCGGTAGATTTGGTTAA
>JADFXK010000530.1 GCA_015233625.1 Deltaproteobacteria bacterium
TCAGAGCTATGCGTTGATTATGGAATCACAGAGGGCCAGGGTTAAACATGTCTACCAGTGGAGCCGTACCGGTGTGGCCGTACCTGGCCTCTTTGAAAACAATTTAAGCGTCGCAGATGATTTTTCTTGGCTCCGAGACAAATTGCATCACCAGGAGTCCGTAATCAAGATACGACCGATCGACCCGGAAACGACCCTCGAAGAAGAAACCCTTTCCCGCCGCCTGGCGGCCAAATCTTTGTTGATTGTTCCATTAGTATACCATGAGGAGTTGCTCGGGCTGGTCGGCTTGGGTTCCGATCAAGACGGACATTCTTGGTCAAAAAGCGATGAGGCGCTTCTGAAAATTGTAGGCCAGATAATCACCAATGCTTTGGCCCACAAACGCTCCGCCGAGGAACTGACCATGAGAAACCTCCTGCTGACCAAGCAACAGGAAGTCTCGCCGGGCGGGATTCTGGTCGTGGACGAAAATGGAAAATTCATCTCATATAATCAGCGGTTCTTGGATTTGTGCGGTATCCCGGAGGACATGATCACCTCCGGCTGGACCAGGCGGGTCATCCGGTCCCTCATGGCCCAGATGAAAGATACTAAAATATTTCTGACCAGGGTCAAGGAATGTCAACACGACCCGGCTAAAATCGTATTTGACGAGTTCCAGTTGCGGAATGGACAGGCGGTCTCTCTATATACGGCTCCGATGATTGGAAGCGATGGGATCTACTACGGCCGCATTTGGTTCTTTCAAGATATAACCGATCGAAAACTGGCGGAAGAAAGAATAAAGCACCTGGCTAATCACGACAGCCTGACCGGATTGGTCAACCGCCGGTTTCTAAATGAATTATTTGATCACTTCCGGGCCAGGGCCACCCGTTATCTCAGGCAAATGGCCATCTTCTATTTGGACCTGGACAACTTCAAACCGGTGAATGACCGACTGGGTCACCGGGCCGGGGATGAAGTGCTACGGATGATGGCCCAACGCATTCGGTCATCGCTTCGGGACATGGATACCGCAGCACGGGTTGGAGGAGACGAATTCGTCATCATCTCGGAAGATTTAAACAACTACGCGGATGCCGGAATAATCGCAGAAAAGATTATGGGCCAAATTTCCCTCCCCTGCGGCATCGACGGTGATGTCTGTCACCTGGGAGTAAGCATCGGTATCAGCATTTTTCCATTTGACGGCGATGAGTTGGATACGTTAATTAGAAAGGCCGATGCGGCCATGTATCGCATCAAGGAATCAGGCAAAGGCGGCTACCTGTTCTTCGAACCAACCAAATATGGACTGATCAGAACTTGATCCCTGTTCCACCTGGGAGGTCAGCATGAACTATGTGATTGTCGGCAATGGAGTGGCCGGAATCAGCGCGGCTGAGGCTATTCGGCAACTGGACCCCAGCGGTCGGTTGACCATGATTGCGGCCGAAACCTTTCCCCCTTACTGCCGGCCCATGATCAGCTTATTACTGGAAGGGGCGGTCACGCGAGAAAAATTGTCCATTCGCTCCCCGTCTTTCTACGAGCAGCTCCAGATCCAGCCCATCCTGGGCGATTCGGCGGTGAGCCTGGACTTACCCAACCGGATGCTGCACACCCGGCAGGGCCGGACGGAGGCCTACGATAAATTATTGATCGCCACGGGCGCAGATCCCAATCCCATCCCGGCCATGAAACCGGGGATGCAGAATGTCTTCTTCATGCGCACGGAAGCCCAGGTCAGGCAGATGGTGGATGTGCTGCCCCAGGTCAGGCAGGCCCTGGTCCTGGGCGGGGGACTGGTCGGGTTCAAAGCCGCTTACGCCCTGCTGCATCGGGGGATGCCGGTGACCATGCTCATCAGGTCCGATTACCCCCTGGCCATGCAGGTGGATGACCAGGCCGGGAAAATGATCCTGGAGGAGCTGGTCGGGCACGGGCTGGAGGTCAAAGTGGGGGTGGACGTAACCGGATTTGATGGCTCGGAGAAGGTCACTCGCGCCCATCTTTCGGACGGGACAGACCTGCCCTGCGATCTGGTCATCGTGGGCAAAGGGGTGTCGCCGGCCCTGTCCTTCGTGCCTCAGGACCAGATTAAGGTCAATCAAGGAATTCTGGTGGACGATTACCTGGAGACGACCGCCGCGGGTATCTTTGCGGCCGGAGATGTGGCCGAGGCCAGGGATATTATCCGGGGGACCTGCCGGATCAATGCCATCTGGCCGGAAGCGGTGGATCAAGGCCGCCTGGCCGGGATGAACATGGCCGGACGGCGGGTGGCCTATCGCGGGAGTCTCGGCCGCAATGTCATCCGTATCTTCGGCCTCGATGTCATGACGGGCGGCCTGGTCCATCCGCCGGTTGAGCCTGCTTATGAAGTTCTTACGTCCCTTGACCTGCGGCGTCGGACCTACCGCAAGTTGGTCTTCCATCAAGACCGGCTGGTGGGTATGATCATGGTCAATGCGATTGATCAGGGTGGAATTCTGTTATCCCTCATCCGGAGTCGGATGCCCCTGGTGATCCCCCATGACCAGATGCTGAGCCCGGCATTTAACTATCGGACCCTCCTGCGATGAATCTTGGGTTACGGGTTTCGGTTAATGATGTGCTGTCTCTATTAAACGGTCAATTACAGATAAGCCCCAACGGGGCGAACTAGGTTAGCCCAGGGCAACGCCCCAATGCTGTTGAATTAAGGTTTTGAGGTCCGTACCACATTTTCGGTGAGGCGCCTGCCGGACCGACTTATGAGGCTTCGAGGTTCATCACCGCTTAATGAAGA
>JADFXK010000531.1 GCA_015233625.1 Deltaproteobacteria bacterium
GTTCAGGCCGGGCCTTGGGGTCTCGCAGCATCTCCAATCCGGCAACGACGCCCTGGACATCATCCCGGCTGAACAAACCCGGCCCCAATCGGGAGCAGATCAAGATAACGTCTTCACTTTTGCCGGGAAGGGTGTATTCGCCGACCTTAAGGGTGCCATAACTGAAATCACACCTGATCTTCACCTGGTACCGGTCAGCGGTCAAGATGTCCTTCGTCTTATCACTGCAGCATAGAGCCCAGTCCCGGTCATAATACATGAACGTCAACGGAATCTCATCGGGATGGGCGGGATCCGTGTAGAGATGCCGGAATAACTCCTGGCGTGATATTTTTCCCTCAAAGGTCTGGGAGTAGGAAGCCACATGTCTGGGATTGTCGGCATAAGAAAAAATGGACCGGCCGTCCAACGCAATCAGAGAAGCCTCATGGCAGGTCCATTTTTCCGGGATGATCCGGCCGAAGCATTCTGTCCCGGTGGGGTATTCGTAAATAGTTAGAGGAATTACTTGGGAGATTAGCTGGAGGGAAGTATCAAAACCTTCAGATACCACATCCCGTGGCAAACATTTAAGACAGGCGGCGAGCTGTTCCGGTTCAGGGTTCTCCGGCAGGTGCAGCTTAAACTCCTGCTTCCCTATCCGGTTTCTTTCCCGGTCAATCGGGTCCACCTGCTCCAGGGCGAAGAACCAGGGGTCCTGGGTTATTTTCTTCCGGCACAAGTCATAAAAATCATTAAAGCCAATGCTTACGATTCGGCCCAAACCCAGCCCGGCCGCCCTGGCCAGGTTTAATTCCAATTCCTCTTGTTCGATCTTATCCGCCGTGGGCAGACTGAAATCACCCATAATTCGAACTGAAAAAATCCAATCCTCTTTGACCGGACGGCCGTTACGAATTATCAGGCCGGAAAATATCTTGGGGTAGCGATAGGGGACGCCGACGGCCTGTTCGATATAATGAAGCGGCGTTCGGGTATGGATGGTAACGCCGATATTCACCAGCTTGGCTCCAACCCGGCCCAACCGGTCGTAGATACTGTCGAAGCCGAAACAGTTACGGGGCAAATCAGCAAAAAGTTCATCCACCCGAGGTCCTTTTCCAGCCACGGAAAAAATGGGGTCTAGCGAACGCTTGACCCCCGGCAGCTTCCGGAAGGCTTCTCCGAACGGTCCCACGTCCGACGGCGTCTGGGCCGGGTCAAAAACCTCACCTTTGCAGAAACTGTAGCTGTAGGCCGGGGTTAACAGGGTCCCGTCCGGGCCCAGGATTTCCCACAGGGAGTCGTGGATGACCTCAAAGGCAGATTTTCCCTGATGCATTTCCTTGGGAAAGCCCAACTTCAGCAAACCCACATGACAGAAGACGACGTCACCTCGACCGAGGCCCACGTCTCTAAGGGCGACCAACACGTCTTGACTGGAATAATGGTATCGCGGCATAATATTTTAAATCGATCTGTTTGCCCGGCGCCATTGCCCGGGGCGGCGGTCAGGCGGCCATCAATTCCTTAACCGCCTCGATAATCAATCCCACCTTTAAGATCTCGACTATCTGTTCGTCCCGGAACTGGATACCGAACTCTTCTTCCAAAGCCAAAATCAGGTTCATATGCTTGAGCGAGTCCCAGGAGGCCACGGTGTCGGGCGAGGACTCCTCGCTCAAGAGTTCTATAGGGACATTCAAGACTTGGCTGACGGTTTTCAACACCCGGTCTTTCATCTTACCTTTCCTTAAAGATCAGAAATAATTTCTTTGAAATAGGCTGGCTCCGAACCCAGCTCCATCTGCAAATCAAAATGAAACACCCGATGCCCGGGGCTGTGGCCGGGATTGACCTCGGTGAAGCCATGTTTGGGGTAGAACTCGGCCACCTGGCCGTTCTTGGCCGTGGGCAGATATTCCCCGACCGCGGTCCGGCAACCCCGTCCTCTGGCCCGTTTCAACGCTCGGGTCAGAAAGGCTTCTTCCACGCCCCGGCCCAACACTCGGCAGGACAACAAGAAGGTATCAAAGATAGCCCGATCTTGTTCATACTTCAAGATACAGGTCCCGACGATGCCCGAGCCGCCGAACCTATCTTTAAGTTCCAGATAAATGACGTCATAGTCCGGGTGGCCCACAAAACCCTGGATGTCCGCTTCGGTATACCGTCGAGTGGTCAGGTTGAACTGGTTGGTTTTTTGGGTTTGCTGGGCGATGCGCGGGATGGAAAACTCATCGGCGAGCCGAATTTCCACCACCATCTCCAGCGAACGGTAATAACCCTCCATGTCCGTGGCCTGGGTCAACAATGATTTCCGCGAGGCTTCAGCCTTGTACATGGCCCCCCGATGTTTATCTTCTTCGGAGATAGTCAAAGTATCAAACAGACCGCACGCGGCCAGCATCTGCCGATACTCCACGGCCTTACCTTTGGGCATAAGGATGGCGGCCACTTCAGGCAACTCTTTCTTGACCAGGTTTATCTCGAATTCGCTGTCATCCATGAACACCATGCTGTCCAGCCCGATATTCAAGTCCGAAGCCAGGCCGCGCAGGTTGGCGGCTTTGTCATTCCAGTTGATCCTGGCGGCGGAGCTGTGTTCTTCCCTGAGAATCATGTCCGGGTGTTTTCGAAATACTTCCCAGACATCGGGCTCATTGTTCTTGCTGCAGAGGGCGACGCTAGTCCCGCGGGGGTACAGGTTGACGATCTCCCTGTGGTACTCGGCATAAGCCGAACGGGGATAGGTCTTACCCAAGACAATGCCCCACCGGCCGGCTTCGCCG
>JADFXK010000532.1 GCA_015233625.1 Deltaproteobacteria bacterium
CCGACCTGGAGATGGTTCTGGATTCGATTGGAGATATCTCCGCCGCCCAAAACGTAGCAGGCAGTGCCCAGACAAACCTTGGCGATGTGCCGTCCCTTTGGTTCCATGGTGAAGAATGAATAGAACGTCACCACACCATAGATGTCGCTTCCGGGAATATTCAATTCCCGAGCGATAATCCGTTGAACGGGGATGGGCAGGTAGCCGCAAACAATCTGGCTTTCTTGAAGAACCGGAATCAAGGCTCCGGGTCTGGATTTATATTTGGCCGTTATTTGGTAAACCTTTTCCAGCATTTCCGGGGTAATATCATCCGGCATTCCTGCTGCGGCGGAACTTTGATGATGAGACATTTGCCTTTTCCTCCACATGTGACAGCTAGTCGGTTAAGATGGCAATATTTTTATGGCGGTCAGAAATTGACCATGTATCTTTAATTTGGTCCAGCACAATAATGAAGTCTGATATCTGGATAGACAAGTACCACACAAGTCAGGAGTTTCCAGCCTGACATCACCTCAGGATGGTCGCCCATCCCATGGCACTAGATATACCCAGAACGCTTTATCATATTAGAAATAAAAAATCAAATTCAGGATTAAAATTATTGGCCGCCAAGGGTGCATCAAGTTAGTCTGTTATTCATAATATACTTTAAAATATGATAGATAGATAGAAATAGGCAGGGCATCTTTTTTTAGGGGTGGCCACTGTGAGGTATCTTGCGGGGTCGGGAGCTGTCCCATGAGGTTTTCTGAGAGGTGATTTTCCAATAGCGGGGGCGAAACAGGTTAACCCCCGGTAAGCCAAAGCCTGCCCGGATACCGGCATCGGACCAGCGGCTCACTTAAGCTCCAATCATTACTCCCATAAGCGGGAGCCGGTAGTCGGACGGCTCGATCCGGGGATTAGTCCTTGTCTAAGGAGGCAATCAGGGCGGCTAGCTCGATCCGGGTGTCACTGTTATCATGCTTGAACTCCAGCCCCACCCGCTTATAGCCCGGCTTGTCGTCACCTACCCAGACCACCGTGGCGTTGATGATAAAGGATTTACTGGTCTCCTGGTCGACCTTAATTTTTAGATAGGCCTTGACCGGGGCGTTAAGAATAAACCGACAGTTCTGGTCCGGCCGGTAGACAAATCCCGCGCCCGTGGCGGAAATATCGGTTAATTTAAAGCTCTTACCCCTAATTAGAAGTTCAATCCCCGAATCTTCCTTGAGCTGCAAACGGAAGAAGTTGCGGCGGGTCTTGGCTTCGGGGTACTTCTTTCGGTAGGTTATTATCCTGCGAGACATTGGTGCTTGACCACCTCCAATCAAGGGGCCACCCGGCCGGGGTAAAATTGTGCCAACGGCTTACCGCCACCTTGCGCCCTAACCTAATTTATCATGTCACACTTTTCGTTAATGTTCAACAATAAGAAGCTGTGGATCCCACTTTTTGCCACCTGCTAGACTTTGAACCGGTTCAGCATCTGTCTTAACCGTCGACAATCCCGGACAGTTCCTTGGCACTGGACGTGACCTCAGAGACTTACTCCAGAGTCAATATCTCTGTTCCTTCCACCGTGTTGCCCCAGTGAGAGAAAAAATTCTCCATCCGGCCCATGATGGACTGGTAATTGGTTAAATATGTCTTCGTGTGGCTCATGACCAACCGTCGGCGGGCCTCATTGATCAATTCATTCTCATGGTCCGGAGGATCGCAACTCAGCAGGGCTTCTTCATAGTCTTTAGTCGCTTGCTTCAAAGCCTGATCAAACTCCCTTTGGGCCCGGGAGGTCAGGGCGTTTATCGTATTGTCTCTAAGGGTCCGGGCCTTAAGAATAATGTCTTCGTAATCGGCTTTGGATATCTTCTGGCCGCTTTTTAGCCTGAGTTCCACCTGTTGCTTTAAATTGCTCATTTCGGTGTTGCAGGCCAACTTCAGTTTACTAAGGTAATGGCTCTTAATGATCAGCCGGCCCCGAAGTTCGAAGATGAGGTTGAGCAATCCACCTGCTTTTTCAAAGCGCTCGCCTTCCTCTTGGATAACGTCGTTGATCGTCTTGGATTTGGGTCGTTCTGAGGTCGGCAGATTGTTCGACGGCGGCATGTCGGTGGTTTCGGCAATTAACGGCCGGGTGGCGGACTCCGGGTAATTATTTTCGGACATGAAACCAAACTCCTGCAAAAATAGGTTAATACCCTAATATTTTAGTATATTTATCGATAACGTATCCGGTCATTCGGGCCTTTTCATGGTCCGGGAGGTTAGAGTTTTGAATCCGGGTGATGTATTCTTCCGACTTCTTAATCAGTTCGAGCTCAGCCACATATCTGCGCCGGGCCTCGTCTCGGAACCTTTTCAACTCTTTTAATTCCAGGTCCAAAATATAGGTTTCAAACTCGGTGAACAGATGACCCTTTTCACTTTGGACGGTAGCTTCGTAGGTGATTTTGGCATGCCGGTCCTGGTCTGAGTGAAGGATCATTTTGAAAGCTTTTTTAAGGTATCGACTGTCCGGCAAGGTCTTACAAAGTTCCATATAAGTATCATAGTCACCTTCCTTTAGCGCGGCGCAGGCTTTATGGGCATTTTGAATTCGGCCGGTCAGCCTCTTGACGGCCCGGTTGGTCAGCCATTGTCTTATGTTTGGCGTATATTTCAGGCCGAGACAGATCAGGATCACGCCGGCACAAACAATGATGATCAGAATTTCCATATAGGGGTGCTCCTGGTGGTCTTCGGCTATCTTAATTCACGCGTCTG
>JADFXK010000533.1 GCA_015233625.1 Deltaproteobacteria bacterium
ATAGGTTCGCAGCTCAGAAATACTATCGCTAATTTATGCAATTAAACACTAGCCTCCCTACGTGCATCTAATTAACCCACCCTCAGGCTGCGTCCTAGGCCGAACCGGGCGGGCCCTCCCCAATTGGCAGGTTAACGGAAAAAGGGATTATATCTTTTTTCTTCGCCGATAGAGGTGGCCGGCCCATGGCCGGGAAAGACCTGGACCTCGTCACCCAGAGAGAACAGCCTGGTTCGCACCCCGCTGATCAGGGTTTCATAATCACCACCAGGAAAATCCGTCCGGCCAATGGATCCGGCAAACAGGGTGTCACCAACAAAGACCATCTTGTCCGTGAGAAGAGAAATCCCGCCGGGAGAGTGGCCCGGAGTGTGGATGACCTGGAGATTGATCCGGCCGAAGCAAATGGTGTCTCCATCGGCAATAGTTCTATCCGGAGGCGGAGAGTTCTCCGCGGCCATGCCCCAGGCGGCGGCGCTGGCGCTAAGACAGGACAGGCCGGGGGCGTCCGCAGCGTGAATGAGCAGATCCGCGCCGGTGGCCTCTTTCAACGCCCGGTTGCCACCGACATGGTCGAAGTGGCAATGTGTATTAATGATACATGAAGCTTTCAGGCCCTCGCGGTTCAAAACCTGGAGGATCCGAGGCACCTCGTCACCGGGATCTATGATGGCGGCCTCATGTGTCGCCTCACACCCGAGAATGAAGCAGTTCGCCTGGATAGGTCCCACCACCAAAGTTTGGATGATCATGTCCTTCTCCTATGTCATTAAATTATCTGTATTCTTGTCTTACCGGCCATTTTTTCCACCAAAAGAAAAGGATGTTATAGTATACTGGGTACCAGGCGTCAACCCAAATGCGCCGGCGTAGTCCATGGCCTCACCCAAGATTCAGGAAGGTAAAGGAGAAGACCAAGATGATCAAAAATCGTTACCAAACCCCAATGCCATCCGGTCCGACCTGGTCGTCGGAATCCGGCCGCAAGCGGGGCTGGCTAAAGAGATTCCTCGACTGGTTGGCTCAGGGAGCAAAACAGGCAACCAAGGATGGATCTTGCACCTCTTGAAGAAGCAAACGCTAACACCCTGGCCGGTGGCCGGGGACGATCCGTTATTTTAAGGTAGTGCTTAGAGGCGGTAGGGTTTCTGCAAATGATTGGGATTCAGGATGAACCGGCGCAGGGCTGGCCGGAAGTGACCATTTACACCGACGGGGCGTGTCAGAACAATCCCGGCCCCGGCGGGTGGGCCGCGGTGCTCAATTTTGAGCATCATTCCAAGGAACTTTCCGGGTGTGAACCGTTAACTACGAATAACCGAATGGAGATGATCGCCGCGGTGAGCGCCTTGGAGGCTCTGAAACGTCCCTGCCGCGTCACCCTCTACTCCGATTCTAAGTATTTGGTTCAAGGAATTACCACCTGGGTCTGGAACTGGCAAAAGAAAGGATGGAAAACCAGCGGAACCAAGGGAGGCACACAGAAAGACGTGCTCAACCGGGATCTGTGGGAGAAACTGGTCAAGCTGGTTAAGGAACACGAGGTTACCTGGGAATGGGTCCGAGGGCACGCCGGCCACACACAAAACGAGCAATGCGATCGGTTGGCCAAAACGGCTCTGGGTAATTGCAAATGACCGGATCTGGAAGGCTGGTTAATGATTGTGGGTTGAACCCGGCTTTATAAACGGTGGTCTTGATCTTCAGCCGTGGTGTTTTTTGCCCGCCCTCAACTGCTCATCACCAAACAACATCCGGTAATACACGATCCGGTAATCAACCGGCGGGCGCCGGGCCCTAATTCCGCTTTTATGGCACTAAATCAGGGGAATCAGGGCCTTCGTCCGGGATTCGGCCCGGATGTTGCCTGGAGGGGATATGTACCAAGAGCCTTCGGTGAAAATCATAGACTTTCTTTTATCTCTTTCCGATGCCCTGGATTTAGCCAGCCCGGCCCTCAGTCAGCACCAGCTCCGGACGGCGTTCATTGCCTGGAAACTGGCGGAAGCCGCCCAATTCCCTTCTTCCGTGATCGAACAGATTTTCATCGCGGCCCTGCTGCATGACATCGGGGCCCTATCCCCCGAAGAAAAGTTAGGTCTTCACGAATCAAATTATGAGGGCAACCTTGAATCCCATTGCGTTTATGGGGAAAATGTCCTCAAACGAGTTCCGATACTTGAACATGCCTCAAGAATAGTCAGACACCATCACACCAGGTGGCCGGATTTGGCCCAATCCCGGGAGACCGAGCCGGCTCTCCAATCGCAAGTACTTTTTGTTGCAGACACAGTCGAAAGAGCAATTAACCGGAAGAAATATATCTTGCACCAAGACGAGGAGATTATTTCCGAAATTGAGTCTTTATCTGAGACTCAAATCTGCCCGGAACTGGTTGACCAATTTAGATCGATTGCCTCGCGCGAAGATTTTTGGCTGACCTTGACCTCACCCAAACTGGCGACCATCATTTCTGACATTGCTCCCTTTAATAACTTATTGGTTTATCAATCATCATTCCTATCAATTTCCGAATTGGTCCGGGATATTATCGATTTTAGATCACCGTTTACCGCGTCCCATTCCAGCGGTGTCTCTGCTGCCGCTTCGACCATGGCCGGATACTTGGGCTATTCCGAGCCGGAAGTGGAATTAATCAGAATTGCAGGAAATCTACATGACCTCGGGAAGATGTCCGTCCCCAACCGGATTCTTAACAAACCAGCCCGGCTGGGCAAAGCC
>JADFXK010000534.1 GCA_015233625.1 Deltaproteobacteria bacterium
GCCAGCCAGTCATTGGCGGAGGGGTCTTCGGAACAGGCCGCGGCCGTGGAAGAAACATCGTCCTCCATGGAGGAACTGGCTTCCATGACTAAACAAAACGCCGATAACGCCAACCAGGCCGACGGACTGGCCAAGGAGGCGAAGGACGTCACGATTACCGCCGGGGAGTCCATGACCCGATTGACCAACTCGATGAATGAAATTTCCAAGGCCAGTGAAGAGACCTCAAAGATCATCAAGACCATCGATGAGATTGCCTTCCAGACCAATCTGTTGGCCCTTAACGCCGCGGTGGAGGCGGCCAGAGCCGGAGAGGCCGGAGCCGGGTTTGCCGTGGTGGCCGATGAAGTCAGAAATCTGGCCTTGCGGGCAGCCGAGGCAGCCAAAAACACCTCTTCCCTAATTGAAGGAATCGTCAAGAAGATTAAGGAGGGGACCACGCTGGTCTCTCAGACGAGTGGGGCTTTCTCCCAAGTGGCCGGCAGTGTGACTAAAGTCGGCGAATTGGTCGGAGAAATCACCGCCGCCTCCCGGGAACAGTCGGAAGGCATCAACAGTATTACCAAAGCCATCGGCGAGATGGACAGGGTGACCCAACAAAACGCGGCCAACGCCGAAGAATCAGCTTCAGCCTCGGAGGAAATGAATGCCCAGGCGGGTCAATTACAGGTCTTCGTAGCTTCTCTGGTGGCGTTGCTGGAGGGCGGGGGTAACGAGGAACGAGTAGAGGCAAAAACACCAACCAGCACCAAACCGGGCAGCCGGTTACCGATACCGGTGAAGGCTGTCCCGCCCAGGCCGAACAGAGCTAAACCGGCAACAGCCAAAGCTACCCGAGAGATTCATCCCAGTCGAGTGATCCCGATGGACGGAGATGACTTCAAAGATTTTTAGCCCTGGCGAAGGCGCCCCGGATGCGGCAACTTATGCCTTGAACGGTTTCAATTGACTCTTTGCGTTGCGCCCTGACCCAGAGTGGCGGGATAAAAAGGGACAATCATGACCGTTCGAGGTATAATCAAATACTCTCAAAAAATATGCCGGGGAATTGTAAGGGGATAAGGGCTTAGCTAAAATCTTCATGGTCACTCAGGTCGGGATAGAATTCTTTAACACATTCAGGGCAAATGCTATGTGTGAATTCAGCGTCGGTGCGCCTTGATATGTATGCCTCCAACCGACTCCAATAACCTTTATCATCTCTGATGCTCTTGCAATGAGAGCAGATAGGCAACAAGCCACTTAAGGTCTTCACCTCAGACAGAGCACTTTTCAGCCGGTTAATCAGATTGTTACGTTCGGTTACATCTTCTCCCGAACATAAAACAGACGGTCTGGTACTATCTTCATCCTTCAAGATGGTATAGTACCAGGAAATTGACCTTTCTTCTCCCAGTTTGTTACATACCGGACTATCAAAACCTTTGTCTTGATCTATCTCTCCGGTAATTATTTTGGCGAATAATTCTTTCATTTCATTAACATTTTTTTGGGGAATGAAATTGTCGAACCAGTTCTTGCCGATGACTTCTTCTTCACTAAAGCCTAAGATGCCGCAGCCTCGTTTGTTCAAGAGAACAACTCGTTGATCACAATCGATAATTAAGAGAAGTACCCCCGCCACATCCAGGTACTTTTGAGCCGTCTCCTTTTCTTTCCTTAGTCTATTTTTTACCAGTATGGTCTCGCGGTACAAATAGGCCAAGATAATTGATGCCGACAGCAAAGCACAAAATATAAAAATAGAGAACAATATCTTCATCTTGTGTTTCTTGTAAATATCACTCATGGCTATTTTGCCGTAATCTTTGTAACTACCTATTTTCAATTCCTTTTTTAATTCATGGACGCTTTGATAATTGAGTGGATACGACCAGCCATGCGCATCAGCCATTCGTGCGGCTTCATCATCGGGATTCATGCTTAAGAGGGCAATCGCGACCTTTGTAGATAAGTCCTCAGACGTCTTGCGCAGTTTTGAAAAGGGCCAGTCCGGGTAAAGTCGCGTGCTGACCGGATAGGAGAATTCATCTTTGTTCAGAGTGACCCATTCCGGAACAATGATCCGGAAATCCTTGAGGTTAATCTTGCCGGTTCGTAATAACTCGGCGAACACATCAGAATTGGCTGTCCCGGCATCGGCCCCGCTATCCAACACATTGTGGATAACCGATTCGTGACTTCCCAAGAACATTATGCTCTTGAAATCTTTGTCAGGGTCAATTCCTCCATGTTTTAATTCCCTCCAGGCAGCTTGCCAGCCGCCTAATGAGGTCCGGTCAACAGCTACAAACCGTTTACCGACTAAATCTTTCAGGTTATGCACCCTGGGGTTGTCCGACCTGACAAAAATGACACCCCCGTAAACCGCACAAGACGCGGGGCACCGTGAGCGCAGAGGTTATGGGCAGGTATATTTAATTTGCGTTAGTTGCGCTGGATTGCGGGCGCTGGAAGAAAGGAATCAAATGGACGTGATCAAAACATATGAAGGCAAGCTGATACCCGAGGGACTAAGATTCGCCCTGATCGTAGCCCGGTTTAACAATTTCATCACCGATCGCCTGGTGGAGGGAGCCATAGATGCCCTCAGCCGCCATGGGGTCAGCCATGAAGACATTGCCATATACCGGGTTCCGGGGGCTTTTGAGATTCCGCTGGTGGCCTTGCAGGTGGCCCGGCAAAAGAAATATCAGGCCGTGATTTGCCTGGGTGCGGTGATTCGGGGATCCACCC
>JADFXK010000535.1 GCA_015233625.1 Deltaproteobacteria bacterium
TTTAAAAAGGAGAGACATTAACTCGTGACCGTCCATTTCTTTTAGGAACTGGCCGCTGGACCAGAATTCCTCAGCTTTCCTTAGCTCAAGAATTTCGTCGTAGACGTAACGAATCTGCGGGGTAGAAAAATCTTCAAGGTCAGCCAGAAGCTGGCCCTCGATCTCCAGCCTATGGAATTCTTCGTCAAAATGGTTGATCCAGAATTCTCGGTCAGGGTCGCGTCTCTCAAGGGATTTCTTCGGCAGTCCGACTAATCTGAGATTAACCCACTTCTTCATCCGGGCGTCTATTATTCCATAGGTCAACCATCCCACGTGGTTTTCGAGCATAGGCTCAGCCAATTGACGCATCAGTTGCGCCGCTTCATCCGGCCCCTGGGGTAGTTCGTCGTGTCGTGGTCGACGTATACTCTTCAAGGTGTCAAATAACCTGGCCACGATACGGGAATCGAGCAGGTAATTTTCGACTTCATGTCTGTGCCAGATGAAATGCCTGCTGTCCAGCTTCCAGGATTTATCAACGTCGTCGTCTGACCTGAAATTTCGGTCCTGGACAGAAAAGACTTGGCGAGGTGGAGCAGCCTGGCCCAATTGTTTTGCCGACTGAGCCAACTGCGTGCGATAGTGCTCCGCCACGCTTTTAAGACTGGAGTCTCCTCCAACCGGGATGATCATAACACCTTTCCCGTAATATTCGGCGATCACCTTGTCCAGCAAGCGAACATCAAGTCCGTCATATTTTCCTTCACAGATTAAATAATGATAGCCCATTAGACTTGCTCGTTTTGATTGTCTGTTTCAAGGTCTCCCAGATCGATGATCGCTTCCTGGGGCATCACCTCCCGGAGGTAGGGCGAGTGAGTGGTGAAAATAAATTGATTCTCTAAACCTATTTTGGGCAAGATGTTCAAAAGCCTCCTTTGCCAGATGGGGTGTTGATGAAGCTCTAATTCGTCAATCAAAACGATGGATCTGTTTATGTGTTCAGTCACCATTACTATCAAAAATAAGAGAATCATCTGTTCCCCGCTACTTAGTCCCTCATACCAGAATTCGTAACCATTGGTGCTGAAACTTATGTCCAGCTCATTCAGTTCATTTCTCTTCGCTCCGATGATCTGGTGGGGAGCGCACAACTTATTGTATTTTTTTTGAATTAGTCCGAATTGATCCACCTGCTCGGGATCGGCCGACGGAAATTTTGATTGCACGGCTAAGGCCAACAAGATGGTCCGAGGATCATCGGTATGCCTGTCATCGGTAGTTGAGCCACTGGTCGGCTGAATGATTTCCCATACGTCCCGACGAATCGTCTTGCCCATTCCGGTCCGTTGCTGATCGAAGGTAAAGACGCCCCCTGTTCTATTGAACCAGCTAGTGTCGGCCCGCCTCGTGGACAGCAGATTGGCCGCGGTGGCACGGGCATAGAACAGCCTCCGACTATTTTTGGGCTGATCACGGGAAATGCCCGACCTGGAGTCCCGGTCTGGAAATGTCCAATCAATGGTGACTTTTTCACATTCCGGGATGTATACTTTGCTATCAGATAGATGGAAGAGCTGCTTAGTTGCTTCCACTTCGTCGGGTGAGAAATGAACGACAGCCTTCACCTTGGCCTGGATCGCTCCGCTTCGTACAATGGTGCTGGGTCGCATGGTGCATCCAGGGCGGAGAGCCGCGCTGTTTGTGATGCGACCAATCGATAGGGCAATAGCATCCAAGATGGTGGTCTTGCCACTAGTGTTGGGGCCAACTATGGCGGTGACTTGGTTGACACGGCCCAGTGAATCGGTGAAGTCCAAATCCAGGCTCTTAATGTTTCTGAAGTCCCTTATGGCCAAACTAACCAGTTGCATCTGTCATATCTTTCTATGTTTGGAATTTTATCCTGAGAGACCTTATGCCGGCTCTTGCTGTTTATTTCTTAGGAAGTGGAACATCTACTTAATATCTACAGTTCCGCAGCCAGGTATTCGGCCAGGAGACCGATTTCCTCTTTGGTCCGCTTTTCCGTGACCGCCACCAGCATGGATCGGTCCATATCTTCATAGTAGCGGCCCAGGGGGAATCCCGCGGCGATGTTTTTGTCGATCAAGCGGCCGACCACATCCCCGGCATCCCGGGGTAAGGTGACCACGAACTCGTTAAACACCGGACCGGCGGCCACCGTCACCCCCGGAATGGCGGCTAATCTTTCTTTGGCATAGGCAGCCTTGTCCAGGCAGAGCTGGGCCGTTTCCACCAATCCCTGCTTGCCCAGGAGAGACATATAGACCAGGGCGGCCAGGGCGCAGAGGGCCTCATTGGTGCAGATGTTGGAGGTCGCCTTTTCCCGCCGGATGTGCTGCTCCCGAGTCTGGAGGGTCAGGACGTATCCGGTCCGGCCCTGGCGGTCTTGAGTCCGGCCGACCAGGCGTCCCGGCATTTTCCGGACGTGTTCCATCTTGGTGGCCATGAATCCCAGATATGGTCCGCCAAAGGACAGCGGCAGGCCCAATGACTGGCCTTCTCCGGTCACAATGTCGGCGTCCATCTCGCCGGGGGTCTTCAGGAGAGCCAGGGACAGGGGATAGACACTCATCACGGCCAGGGCCCCCACCTGATGAGCGGCCTTGACCAGATCGGAGTAATCGTCAACCCCGCCGAAGAAATTGGGGTTCTGGATGATAATGGCCGCGGTGTTACGGTCAAAGTAACTTTCCACGCATTCGCCCCCGCT
>JADFXK010000536.1 GCA_015233625.1 Deltaproteobacteria bacterium
TTACTCCCCGGAATTCGCGGCAGGCCCTAACACAGCGGCCACACATGACGCAGCGGCTGAGGTCGTGGAGGAAGAATGGATTACTGCTGTTGATCGGGATGGTTTTGAGCCGTTTCCTCAGGTGGGTATCGCTGACCCCCAAGAATTGTATGATGGACTGAAATTCACACTGGCCGTATTTAGGACAGGTCGAACACTCAGAGGGGTGTACGGAGAGGAGCAGCTCGGCGGCTAACCGCCGGACCTTATCTACCTTGGCGCCCTTTGTCTTCACCACCATTCCGGCCTCCGCAATGGTAGTGCATGAAGTAGCCAATTCCTGAGTACCTTCGATTTCCACTACGCACAATCGACAGGCGCCAATGGGTTTCAGGTCTGGGTGGTGACAGAGGTTGGGGATGTAAATTCCCGCCTTCAGGGCCGCCTCCAGAACACTTCGCCCTTTTGCCGTCTCAACATCGTGGCCGTCTATGCTTAAGGCAATTTTTTCCGTCATTGCTCTGATCTCCTACCAATCAACCCTACCGGCTGTCCTTCAGCAGATCATAGCCACCTCACCGAAGCACAAGTCATTTTCTGCCGGTCATCACAAGGCCAGCTTCCACTTCTGCTTTTGCCCGGTGGATACTCCCTCACAGCTTATTTTTGACCCCCAGTACGGGACAGTCAGCCTTAAGAAGCAAGAATTGAGCAACTGATCCGAGCAAAAGCTTACCCACTCTGGATCTATTCTTTATGCCCACGATGATCTCATCCACCTGGTGCTCCTTTGCGATTTCAAGGAGATGCTCCCCTACAGGGTCATCGAAATCCCGATAGGCCAGAATTGTTTGGCAGGGAATACCGCGTTCATCGAAAAAGGCCTGGGCTCCCTTCAGGCCCAGTTCTGTAGGCTCAATCCTCATAGGATAGGATTGGTCATCAATAACATGCGACGCCACTACCAGGACTTTGCCATGGAAAGCACGAGCCTGCTTTTCAGCTTCAATCATTCCTTGTTTTGATTCGTTCGATCCACCATAACAGAGCATTATCTTCATCTTTACGGCTCCTTTATTATTTGGCTAATTCTCGAAGGCCGTGGTATAGGTCCACTGCTTCAGGGTTGGCCAGGGCGGAACGGTTTTTTACCTCCCGGCCATGAATGACATGTCGCACGGCCAGTTCCACTTTCTTGCCACTGAGAGTGTAAGGAATATCGGCAATAGCGATGATCTTCGCCGGCACATGCCTGGGCGTGGCATTGTTGCGAATAGTGTTCTTTATGCGTTTCAAGAGTTCTTCATTCAGCTCACATCCTTGGCGCAGCTTAATGAACAAGATGACGCGAACATCATTGTCCCAATCCTGTCCAATTACCAGACTGTCAAGGACTTCTGGAATCGTCTCCACCTGCCTGTATATCTCCGCGGTGCCGATTCTTACTCCTCCCGGATTGAGGGTGGCGTCCGAGCGTCCATGGACAATTACGCCGCCACGCGGGGTGATCTCGATATAGTCGCCATGGCTCCAAACCCCGGGGAAAAACTCGAAATAGGCGCTCCGGTATTTCCGGTCATCGGGATCATCCCAGAACTTTACCGGCATCGAAGGAGCCGCGGCAGCGCACACCAGTTCACCCTTTTCCCCCATGACAGGCTTTCCGACCTCGTCATAGGCCTCAACCTTCATCCCCAATCCGCGGCATTGAAGTTCTCCGGAATATACCGGCCCTATTGGATTTCCGAGCATGAAGCAAGACACGATATCGGTCCCCCCAGAAATGGAGGAAAGGGCAATATCTTCTTTTATGTCACGATAGACGTACTCGAAGCTTTCCACGGAAAGCGGCGACCCGGTGGAGAGGACGGTCCTGAGATGAGAAAGGTCGAAGTCCTTGCTGGGTTTTACCCCCTCTTTTTCGATGGCGGACAGGTACTTGGCGCTTGTTCCGAAAATGGAGACCGCTTCATCCTGCACCAGTCGCCATAGCGCATCAGGGCCCGGATGGAAAGGAGATCCGTCGTAAAGAAACACTCGCGCCCCCAGCGCCAGCGAGCTGACAAGCCAGTTCCACATCATCCAGCCGCAGGTGGTATAATAGAAGATAGTGTCTTCACGCCTTAAGTCGGCATGAAGCTTCAACTCTTTCAAATGCTGAACGAGCGTTCCGGCCGCGCCATGCACGATGCACTTGGGAACGCCGGTGGTGCCGGAAGAATACATGATGTATACGGGATGATTCGCTGGAAGCTGTTCAAACACCAATTCCGTTGCATCACCCTTAGAGAGGAAGTCTTCGAAAAGCACCCCGTTGGGAATTTGGGATATGTCCGGCGCGGAATCAGTGTAAGGCACGACGATAACGTGCTCAAGAGAGGGCAATTCTTGGGCGATTTGTCCGATGGTGGCGAGTGAATCGAATTTCTTACCGTTGTAACTGTATCCATTGGCTGTAAAAAGCACCCTGGGGCTGATTTGACCAAATCTATCGAGCAAACCTCCAGCGCCGAAGTCAGGGGAGCATGATGACCATATTGCGCCGACACTGGTGCAAGCCAACATGGCGATAACGGTTTCAATCAAGTTGGGCATAAACCCGACAACTCGGTCACCCGGCTTTATCCCTACCTTGCGCAAAGAACCGGCCAGGCGCGCGGTTTGGGCATGGAGTTCCTTATAAGTGATGCTCACAGTGGACGTCGATTCTCCCTTAAAACTTAAGGCGATCCGATCATC
>JADFXK010000537.1 GCA_015233625.1 Deltaproteobacteria bacterium
AACACCTTAAGTTGGGCCACCATCCTAATACCCCGGAGGGGTTACCCAATATAGCCCAGGGTCAGCGAAGCGCCACCCTGGGGACATGGTTAAAGATACGCTCAGAATCCTTAAGTTAATGACATTGGGTTGCGGGTTGAAAGTCGAGAGTTTCGTGTTTGAGGTAACAATTCGGTTGTTAACGATAAATGTCTCAGGGTAACAAAATATGGCTTACTCTATTTGAATCCGACGTTCTCCGGCAATGGTCTAGAGTTCATTGCAGGATAAAGAAATGATTTGTAATTTCGCGTGAATGCCTGGACTCGTAACCCGCAACACGTAACCCTAACCCGCAACTCGTGATGGGGGAGGATAAATGGCCGTTTGGATTGAAGATAATAAATGCACGGGATGCCGGAAATGCGCCAAAGTTTGTCCTTACGGGGCGGTAGAGGTGCAGGGCGAACGGGCCGTGCTGAAAGACAACTGCATCGAATGCGGGGTGTGCCTGCGAAGTTGCAAGTTCGGCGCCATTTGTTCCGATCTGGTGGCCACGCCCATTCCCGATCTTTCCGGATACCGGGGGGTGTGGGTGTTTGCCGAGCAGCGGGGCGGGATGCTGTCCCAGACCTCTCTGGAGTTGCTCGGTTGCGCCACGGGATTAGCTCAATCTTTGGGACAGGAGGTGGCCGCGGTGCTGGTGGGTGACCAGGTCTCGGGCCTGGCGGCGTCACTCACAGCCTCCGGGGCGGACAAGGTCTATCTGGTGGAGAACCGGGGGCTGGGCCATTACCGGCCTCTGCCCTATGTTAAAGTCCTGGCCGATCTCGTCTCCCAATATCGGCCTAATATCTTTCTTCTGGGGGCCACCCATGTGGGCCGGGATCTGGCGCCCAGATTGTCGGCCCGGCTGGATTTGGGCCTGACCGCAGATTGCACTGAGTTGACCATTGACCCCAAGAGCAAAAACCTGTACCAGACCCGGCCGGCTTTCGGGGGCAACGTCATGGCCGTTATCGAATCACCCCGGACACGACCCCAGATGGCCACGGTCAGACCTGGGATCATGAAAGCGCTGACTCCTGATTCGGCCCGCCGGGGCGAGGTGATCAGACACCAGGCCGACCTGGTCCCCAAAGATCTACGGACCCGCATCCTGGAGATCGTCAAAGAACAGAAACAGCGGGTGGATCTGACCGCGGCGCGGATCATCGTCGGAGTGGGACGGGGTGCCTGTGACGCCGAGGGGATTAAGCTTCTGTCTGAACTGGCCTGGGTCATGGGGGCTGAAATCGGCGGCACCCGGGTGGCTGTGGAAGAAGGATTTGTGCCGCCGGAACGCCAGATCGGTCAGACCGGGGTCACGGTTCGGCCGGAGTTATATTTCGCCTGCGGCATCTCCGGGGCCATTCAACACCGGCCCGGCATTCTTAATGCGCGGTATATCGTGTCCATAAATCGAGACCGGCAGGCGCCCATCTTTGAGGTGTCGGATTACGCCGTTAAAGCCGATCTGTTTGACGTCGTACCCAAACTGATTGACGTGCTGAAGCGGGAGCCGGCCTGAGCCGCCGAGGAGGGAAAGATGCTGAGAACCAATCCGGAAGACCTGATCCGTAAAACCTTTGCCCATTTCGTGGACAAGGAAGTGAAGCCTGTGGCCAAAGAGGTGGATGAAGCTGCCCATTTTCCTGAGGAATTGTTTCAAAAGGTGGCCCGGACCGGGGCTTTCGGCATCCGTTATCCTCAAGAGGCTGGAGGAGCCGGCGGCAATACCACCCTGTTCTGTATCATGTGTGAGGAATTGGCCAAAGGGATGATGGGGTTGGCCGCGATTACGGCCATGCAATGCCTGATGGGGACGAATTTTCTGTTTCGGTACGGGACCGAGGAGCTGCGGGAAAAGTATTGGCGCCCGGCCATTAATGGCCGAATGGTGGCCGCTTTTGCCTTGACTGAACCGGATGCGGCCACGGATCTGGGCAATGTATCCACCACGGCCGTGAAGGTGAGCGATGGCTGGGTCCTGAACGGGATGAAAACCTGGATCACCAACGGCCCCCAGGCGGCTTTTTTTACGGTGCTGGCGTCCACGGACCGATCTAAAGGACTAAAAGGGCTTAATTTCTTCTTTGTCCCCCGGGATACGCCGGGGGTTTCGGTGAGCAAGAAATTTGACAAACTGGGCACCCGGTGCGCCGAAATATCGGAGGTCGCTTTCAAAGATGTCCGGATACCCTGGGAATATATGCTGGGTCAGGAAGGCACGGGTGTCTCCAACCTGACCTCGATTTTAGCCGAGATCAGGACCATGACGGCCGCTCTGTCCCTGGGCCTGGCCCGGGCTGCGCTGGAGGATTCAGTCCGCTACGCCAAAGAACGGGTCCAGTTTGGTCGGCCTATCGCCCAGTTTCAGGCTATTCAGATGAAAATCGCCCAGATGGCCGTGGGCATTGAAGCATCGAAACTACTCACCTACAAAGCTGCCAGGTTGGTGGATCAGGGGATTAATTGCACTCAGGAGGCGTCCATGGCCAAGCTATTTGCCTCGGAAACGGCCTGCACCTGCGCCGACGAGGCGACCCGGATTTTTGCTTCCTACGCTTATTCCAATGAGTATCCCGTTCAGCGGTATTACCGGGATACCCGATTTTTACTCTATGGTGGCGGTACGTCGGAAATACTTCAGATCAACATCGCCCGGGAGATGCTCAAATGAGCC
>JADFXK010000538.1 GCA_015233625.1 Deltaproteobacteria bacterium
GGCTCTTTCCCGCCAAATCTATTTCTCAACAGCCTCTATTAACGATTATACTTTTTTGCGGCATAAAATATGTCCCAAAAATAAAAGGGGGCCATTATTTTTGGCCCCCTTTATCAAGCTCACCTTGAAAATCGTCAGTGCTTATTGTTTCTAAATTGTCCCCTCCAAGGTCAAATTATTTCAATCCCAACCGAAACCAAAAGTTGAGATTAACCTGCTTGTATACTCAGCATTTTGTTAATAAAGGTAAAGCTGACCTCACTCATTGTCCCTTCCTAATCAGAAAAAGCAACTCAAACGCAGACGAAAGGGTCGGATGATAAGAGCTGTTCGTTACAACCTTTAGAATTAAGCGGTTAAATGCATCGCCGCCGACCGTAAGTTATTGGCCAAGAGTGATTGGGCTGACTGTTATGCTGCAAAATCAAAAGAAGGAAGAGGATCAGGAACTTCTTATAAGAAATAGATTTATTGAACGTTAATTAGCAAACTATTAATGCCTGCTATTGGATTTTGGCGAGTAGTTCTTTCCGACCGAATCAAAATGCAATGAGCATATGGGAGTACAGATGAATGTCACTGTAATATAGCATTTCGATTAACATCCCAATAAAATAGTGGCTGTTACTTGAGGACGTACTTAGATTTTGTCAATGGGGTTAAATCAATACCATAATCAATTCCCTGTATCATTTCATCCAATTTACTAACAGGATATCGCTTTCCATAACGACCAAACGTCATATCATCTATAGCATGTCCAACAACTTGCTTTATGACGATGTCTTCCCCATGTTTCATTTTAAGATAATTAATAAATGTGTGTCGAAATGAGTGGAACTTTTTGGTGTCGCTCTTTACCTTGACGTCATCAAGATATTTTCCGAAAAATTTTGAAGCAGCGTGACTATATCTACCTTGATACTTTTCTAGATCTGGGAATACTCGCGTTTCGTGCCTGTCCCTCAATGAATCCACATATAGATTAAAATTGAGTTTATAAATCAAAAAATTATGCAAAGGTACCTGTCGAATTGAGGATTGATTTTTCAGTTTCTTGTCTTTATTACCTTTTGGATCCTTGTTGTTATTAATATCAATTACCCAAAGGCCATCAACCTGGCGAACATCATCTATATAGAGTTGACATATCTCCTCCAGCCTGGCTCCAGTAAAAAGAGATATTATGGGTACCCAGAACCTGTAGGGCTTAGAAGGTTCATCGGCAAGGTAAAATTTGGGATTAAAAATTGCTTGAAGGTCCTCCCGTGTGAATGCATCCCGCTGTAAGTCATCACGTTCAGATTTTTTTGATTTTTCCTGAACGGTAACTCCATCAGCTGGATTTGACTCAGCGTAACCCTCACTAATGGCAAACTTAAACAATTGACTTATTACCAGGACGTACTTTTTGACACTCTTGGAGGTGAGTTGCTTAGGGTACTTTTGGGCCAGAACTTCCTCCGGGCTAAGACCCTTAAATACCTTAATAGTTTTAAATTTGGGCGGGAGTTTAGACACAATGTCCCGAAAATTTCTTATGTCTCCTTTAACTATTTTACCTATAGGTTTATCTCCTATAATTTCGAGGAAGACACTAAAAATTCCTTTGTAGTCTGTGATAGTCCGAGGTTCTAACCCATCCTTATTATGCTCAACATATTTATTGAAAATTGCCGATACAAGCTCAGTACTGCAAGATCTTTCAGGCTCCGACTGAGTTGTCACAGACACAGGATTAAGATTTGATGTTGGTACTGCATTATTATTCATCGTAGTCCAGTATTCATACTCACCAGCGTCCCTTTGACGTATTGTCTCTATGAATTTCTTTATCACCACGAGAAATCTCTGCCGCCCCTCCAGATACTCAATAGATTGCTTATCAACGTTAATACCGTTATCAAGCAAAATAGCATCGTAATGAGGCTCAGTTAAAAAAAAATCGTTCTTCCCCAGGCATTTCTTAAGATCAGATATCAGACTATCATTCTCCGCAACTTCCCTTTTTCTCTGCTCCTCGGAAAGTGGGACAGAGGAAGTAATGCGAGTTATTTTATCACTCTCCAACATATCATGGTACCATTGCTCCAAGGCGCGATTTATTTCTTCCTTGCTCATACACATCACCTGCGGCTCCTTGTTCCGAATTCGACCAAATAGGTCAGAGGTTATAGCAAGCATTCGCATACCCCTGATTCTGGCTATTGCTAAGTCCTTGGTCCCGAGCGTTTTCTTTATCTCACGCTTTCCTAAAAAAGGTCGTAGTTCCTCTGGGACCATGAGACGATAATAATATGTTTCGTACCTCTTGACAATATATGGTTGACGCTTGGGCATAAAAAACCCCAAAAAAATCTGTACCAGGTTTACGTACCAAGATTTTTTCGGGGCGTTTCGCTGTGTAACTCGCTGATTCTAATCAGCAAACTTACTCAATATAGATGTGGTGCCGAAGGCGGGATTTGAACCCGCACGGGTTTGGCCCGCCACCCCCTCAAGATGGTGTGTCTACCATTTCCACCACTTCGGCACTTGATTGGCCTTGAACTTTGAATCAAACAGGGGTCCGGCTTTTGAGGCGATCGGTGTATCGGCCCCTGTGTTCAAGCTGTAGGACTATCAGCCGTTATTACTTTTTTGGCTCACCGTGCCCGGATGGGACTGCGGCCGGGTTTTTAGCCGGGGCCTTT
>JADFXK010000539.1 GCA_015233625.1 Deltaproteobacteria bacterium
GGAATCGGACATCCGACTAAACTGGTTAATCGTTGCCGTAAGCTCGCCCAGATCAAATGGTTTTCCGAGATAGCCGTCCATACCGGCGGCTAAACAAAGTTCTCGATCACCCTTCATCACGGAAGCAGTCATGGCTATAATCGGGATATGTCCTCCCGATTGTTTCTCTTTTTCTCTGATCACCCGGGTCGCCTCCAACCCGTTCATTACCGGCATTTGGAGATCCATTAGAACCAAATCGTATTTTTGGAGAAAGACTTTTTCAATAGCTTCCTGTCCGTCCACCGCGATTTCGATGGCGTGTCCCATTCTTGCCAATATCTTAGAACCTACTTTCTGGTTAATGTAGTTATCCTCGACCAGCAGAATTCTTAAGGGCTCTCGGTCGACGCCGGTCGCCGTCTTTGGTTCCGGTAGGTGCGGTTGGGGTTCCGCTTTCCCGATGCTCAGCCAGGCCGTGAAATGGAATGTGACTCCAGGCCCGGGATGATTACGTTCCACCCAGATGGCGCCGTGCATCAGATCCACGATTTTTTTGGAGATGGCCAGCCCTAAACCGGTCCCTTCATACTTCTTGTTGTAAGAGATATCAACTTGCTCAAAAGGGTCAAAGATAGATTCAAATTTGTCGGCCGGGATTCCAATTCCGGTATCTCGGACCAGGACATGAAGTTTGCACCGGGTGTCGGTTGTCTCTTCAGCCTGGAGGTCTAATTCAATTTGGCCGGTCTCGGTGAATTTGACGGCATTGCCCAGTAAATTGATGAACACTTGACGCAGGCGGCCGGCATCTCCGTAAAGGAATGAGGGAATTTGCTCGGCCACCGAGCATGTTAGTTGGAGCATTTTCTCTTCGGCTTTGGGACGGATGATCAGGAAGACTCGATGCATCAGCTCCAGCAAACTGAAGTTGACATCCAGAAGTTCCACCCGGCCGGCTTCAATTTTGGATAAGTCTAATATATCATTGATTAGATCAAGAAGGTGAGCGGCGCTTGTCCCGGCCATATCTACACAATCAAGTTGTTCCTCGGTCAGCGGAGTATCGTTCAATAAGTTGATACTGCCAATGATCCCATTTATGGGGGACCGAATCTCGTGACTCATATTGGCCAGGAATTCGCTTTTGGCGCGGTTGGCGGCCTCAGCGGTCTGTTTGGCCTGATGCATTGTTTCTTCTCGGTGTTTGATTTCAGTGATGAAGTAATTCACCGATTCAGCCATATCCGCCACTTCATCGCCGCCGCGGTTAGTGATCGGAACAGCCCGGCTTTCCACCAGGCCTCGCATGTACTCTTTCAAACCTATAATCCGGGCGATAACTGACCGTCTGATATAGAAGTAGATCGCCACGGCGCTGATCAGACCCAGCATCGGAATAGCGATCAGCATCACTATAAGGCGTCCCACACCACGATCAAACAGGTGATGCTGGTTAAACACATCGCCTTGAACACCAGAGAAAATTTGGTTGACTATTTTGGCCAATTCCGCCGACAAGAATTTGTTTTCAATTAGATTATCTTCCATGCGCTGCTGCAGGGTGATCAAATTCTTTTTGAGGGTAAAAATATCTTCTTTGCCGGTGCCGTAGTTGAAAATCTCCGAGTGAATTGGCTCCGCGGTGGCTTTGATTCTTGCCGGCAAGGCCTGCCAGGTTTGATCCGCTTCTGCCAGCAAGGAGGGAAATTGCCCTTTGAGGTCATCTAACTCACTATTGTTTGTCACCACATCTAGATAAAGCAGGGTGGTATTGGCTCGATGAACCGTCTCACGCCAACGGTCAAATTTTATATAATCTTCCTGGCAAGGTCCGGGCGCCAAAGCAGACCGAGTGGATTTCTCAGGTCCGGGTTGGGGCGGAATCAACGGGTGGCTAAGGCAGGGGTCCTGGCCAAGTGAGCCCAGTGTTTGAGTGATCCGATATAACCTGACAAAAATCTGCCGGCTCCGAAATTCGATCTTGAGACGGTTATCGGTGATATCAATCAGTGTTTTCAGGTTGGCAAAAACCCGGTCAAACTGCCTGGACAGAATCTCAAGAGCTTTCAGCTCAACCCCTGCCTCCCGCAGCGGCTTGATGAACTTGTCCTTTTGATTGATTTTCTCCTCGATATCTCGGGCTAAATTGGCGCGGATAAATTGATTCTGCGCCACGATGATATCCGGAGCATTGGCGATAATCCGTTCGCTTTCTCGGATGAGTTGTGAGGCTCCGACCAGGGCGGGAAGTTTGCGCCGGGAGATATCGGCGAAGCTCTGGTTGAATTGGGTGAACGCGATCGCGGCCAGGCCGGCGGAGACCAGGGTCACCAGGGTCATCACAGTCAGCCCGGCCAGAACCTTCGAGGCTATGCCAAATTTGATTCTCGCCATCTTCGTTTCCTATATTTTAAACTCGGGGTAAACCAGATGATTATTGGCGTAAGTCAAATTTTTTTCAGGGCTTCTTCTGCCAATAAACCTGGTCCAGGGGACCCAAGGCTCCCCAGATGTTGTCGTCGAAGTTGGCCAAATCCTTACGATAGATAGTCCGATGCGGGATCTTATACTACTCCAACTTTGGTTTTTCCAGGCATAGTTCTTGCTGGGAGACCTGCTTGGCCAAAATGGATATTGCGTATGCACCCATTGGGCAAATTTCGACATAAATTTATCAAAGCTCCCCACTTCT
>JADFXK010000053.1 GCA_015233625.1 Deltaproteobacteria bacterium
TGACCTCCTGCCTTGAAACAAGGCGCCTTACCCGAACGCCAGAACTGAGACTGATTGTAATATTGGCACCGGGTATTGAGCATCAAGTTGCCCACCAGGGTGGCCCGATGGTGCTGAATGCTGACTGCGCCGATACTGGCCACGGCCTGGATCAAAGCGGGAAAATAGGGCCGGGTCGAATCATTGGTCAAGACGTCGTCTAAAGTCGCAGCCGCGCCGATCTTGACCATCGGGCCATCCAGGCGGATATATCGTAGGCCTGGAATCTTGGCCAAATCAATAACCAACCGTGGTTTTAACAAGCGGCGTTTCAGGGCTGGGATGAGGTCTGTGCCTCCGCCCATCAACAAGGCGCCTGCCTGGTATTCATTGAGTAGGGATAATACTTCGGGGAGCCTGGTTGCCGTGGTATAATCAAAATAGGGTAGCCGCATGGTCACCTCACGGGGATGGTCAGGAATAGGGTCAGGTCATTTATTCCTTGGGTTGGCAGATCGTGTTGCGGATTGCCGGTTGCCTGGTCCGGGCTTATCGAGGGTAACCGGCGGTGTATTGGTCACTATTCACATTTTTCGAGACACCTTTTGATCACCTGGGCGATTTCAGTGGTGATGATGGGTTTCATGACCAATTCCCGAATGCCGATTTCCTTTATTTTTTCTCTGGTTACGGCTTCACTGAAACCAGTGCAGAGGATAATCGGGATATCTGACCGGATTTTTACGATTTCACGAGTCAGTTCGATCCCGGTCAAATGGGGCATGGTCTGATCCGTAATGATCAGGTCGAACGCTTCCGGCTGGTCCCGAAATATGGTCAGCGCCTCAGCGCTTAAGGTTGTGGCGGTGACCCGGTAACCGATATTCTCCAGCATCGCTTTCCAGATATCTACAATCATTTCTTCATCGTCAACCAAAAGGACGTGCTCCCCGGCGCCCAAGGGAATGATTATGTCGGGTTGCCGCCCATTGTCGCAGGCCATGTCGACCAGTGGAAGAAAGATATGAAAAGTAGACCCCTTACCAGGCTCGCTATAAGCCGTGATCAGTCCTTTGTGGCTGGTGACAATGCCGTGAACCACGGATAACCCCATGCCCGTTCCCTCTCCCGGAGCTTTGGTGGTAAAGAATGGGTCGTAGATGCGTTCCTGAGTCGCCTTATCCATGCCCGTGCCGGTGTCGCTTACGGTTATCTTCAAGTAATGTCCGGTGGTCAGTTCCGGGTAGCGCGTCGCCGAATACTGGTCAATCACCAGGTTGGACAGAATGACTTCTAATACCCCGCCCTTTTCGCGCATGGCGTGGGCCGCATTAGTGCATAAATTCAGCATGACCTGGTGGATTTGGGTCGGGTCGGCCAGAACGGTATCCGCTGGAACGGCCAGGGATTGTCTTATTTCGATGGTGGCCGGAAGGGAGGCCCGCATCAATTTGAGGACTTCTTGGATGATTGAACCAATTCTGAGGGGGGTTTTTTCTTGTTCAGTCCTGCGGCTAAATGTAAGAATTTGCCTGACCAGGTCCTTGGCCCGCATCCCGGCTTTGAGTATCTGACTTAATTTTTTCCAATTGGCGTGTTCTTCCGGCGTGTTTCTCAAGGTCAATTCGGTGTAGCCGATGATGGCTGCCAGTATATTATTGAAATCGTGGGCGATACCACCGGCCAGAGTCCCCATCGCCTCCATTTTTTGGGATTGCCGGAGTCTCTTTTCTAATGTCTCCTCTTTGGTCACATCTCTAAATACAAAAATGCCGCCGCTGATTGTGTCTCGGCCGATTAGGATTGGGGCGGCGCTACCCGAGACAATGCACTCGGAATGAGGTTTGTCAATCATGATAATGTTTGTTTCCAGTCGCCTCGGCGTCCCGGCCTGGAGAACATCTTTCAACAACTGGATATAAACATCCCGGGTGGATAGGTCTGGGAATCGCAGCATTTCGGTCAGATCTTCCCCGACCACTTCCCTCTGGCTCCACCGGAAAAGTTCTTCAGCCTTTTGGTTAACCAGGGTGATTTGCCCTGCAACGTCAGTAACAATGACCGCATCTCCGATAGACCGGAGGGTGACTTCTAATCTCTCTCGTTCCGCGGCCAGGTTTAGTTCCCGGAGCCTGATCTGATCGGCCATGTAGCTGAATTTAGAACCGATCAACTCAATTTCAGCTTTGTTGGTAAAACCCAGCCGGTAATGATAGTCTCCATCGGCAATTTTTTCGATGCCCATGACCAATTCATCGATGGGATTCTTTAAGAGTTTTCGCAGTAGAAGACCTGTCGCCCCGAGCATAGCCAAAACGACCGTGACCATGGTCATAAGCCCAAACATCAGTAACTGGCTATTGATATTCTCATAATGGCGGGAGGACAGCCGGATGTCAACCCAGCCTAGTGATTGTCCTTCGTAGTAAATATCAACTTTTTTGCCGATTACCTGCCCCAGGTCGCGTCTAAGAGATTTGAAAAGGGTTTTGCCAAAATTATCTTCGATGGTCAATCCTACCACCAGGTCGTTCTGGGCAAAGGTTCTTCCGATACTCTCGATGTTTTTGGTATCGTAATTCCAGAGGGGCACAGACAGAGTATCGGCCAATGATCCCGCGTATTCATTAGCCTTAGCCAGCAGTTCTGATTTGATCTTGGCGGAAATGAAATAATAATTAACAAATAAAACGACGATCGAGGTGATGATGACCACAGAGATCAGGCTAATGGTTAAGTCGCTAGATATAGAACGCTTTCTCACTGTAACCTCGCCTGTTCCCGGTGCCGCCATCGCGGGTGGTCATATCTTGGAGACGTTCAGATGGGGTGTGCTGAGATGCGGTCAAAAAGATCATTCATTGAGTCCGACTTGCATATCCGTCTCTCGATGCAATTCTCCGGGTGACAATTAATACTTGGACTTCTGCTCTCGAAACCACTGGACGGTTTCTTTAAGACCCTGGTTGAGGTCGGTTGCGGTCCCCATGATGGCCATGTATTCGGAAGCGTCCAGCACAGAGCGGACCAGATCCCCCGGCCGAAAGGAGTTGAACTCGATTCTTGCGTTTATATCGGTAGACTTTTCAAGCAGATGAGCCAGCTCCAAAGTGCTGGTTTCCACACCCGTGCCCACATTGATAATCGGCGAGTTAATCTTGTCTTCTATGGCCGCTATATTGGCTTTGACCACGTCGCCTACGTAAACATAGTCGCGGATGCACCCGGCATCACCAACTGTGCGGCCGGCATTAACGTAGATCTCCTGCCCAGCCAGAAGACGGTCGAGAAAGATAGCCACGACCCCAGCCTCGCCGTGCGGATCTTGCCGCGGCCCGTAGACATTGGCATATCTGAGGATCCGGAAGTCTAGCCCTTGCTGTTGGTGGTAGCAGTTCAAATAACCTTCGATGGCCAGCTTGCTGCAGGCATAGGGACTTAGGGGCTGGGCCGGCCAAGATACGGAAGCGCGTTTTCCAGGGGGAATCTCACCGTAAATGGCGCCCCCGGTGCTGGCAAATATCAGACGTTTGACATTACCGGCCAGGCAGGCATTCAAGACATTCAGGCTGCCGATTATGTTTATCTCGGCGTCCAGAACGGGTTGACGAACGCTCATCGAGACGCTGGTTTGAGCTGCCTGGTGGCTAACTATTTCCGGTTGGAACTCTCTGTAGATCCAATCTATTTGGTCTTTGTAACGGATATCAGCCTGGTAAAAGACGGCTTGGGCGGGAACATTTTCTTTGCGGCCGGTGAGCAGATTGTCAATAACCGCGACTTCGTAACCCAAATGGAGTGCCGTTTCGGCCACATGACTGCCAATAAATCCGGCTCCGCCAGTAACTAGTAGTTTCATAGGTTCATGCCCTTAATCTGAGTTCGTGTTATCAGTAATACTCTTTAAAATTATTTGGTTAGTTAGCAAGATCCAGCGTCGGGTGGTTGGTGGTTTAACTAATCAACTCGTAATAGATACATCGTAGATGGTTTTTCATCTTGAATCGTGTGGATACATCCACCAGTGACTCTGAAGACCCAAGAAAGAAATGGCCTTGTCGGTTAAGTACGTTGGCCAGGCTATCGAAAAGCTTGATCTTTGTTTCCCGATTAAAATAAATAGCCACGTTTCGGCAAAAAATCATGTCAAAACGGCCGACCCCGCTAAATGGTTCCAACAGATTTATCTTACGGAAAGAAACCATGGCTCGAATCCGATCGTTCACTTGCCAAAACTGATCCTTGGGAGTGAAATATTTGGCCAATTGGGCTTCGGTCAGGCCGCGGCTCACCTCCAGTCGAGTGTATCTACCCAGGCTGGCTTTACGGAAGGCCTCGTCGGAAATATCACTGGCCAGGATCTTCAGGTTCCATCTGGCGATATCCGGGATAGTCTCCAGGAAAGTGATAGCCAGGCTGTAAGGCTCCTGACCCGAAGAGCAGGCCGCGCTCCAAACGGAAAGATTTCGGTCAACCACCTTACCGGTCATCCGGAGATCAATGATATCTGGGATGATCTTGAATCGCAAGGCTTCAAAGAGCTGTTTATCTCTAAAGAACTGGGTTTCACCCGTGGTTATCTTGTCGATGATCTGGACTCTAATTTGGCCGTCGCGTTCGCTTCGAGCCAGGTTGTAGAATTCACGGTAGCTTTTGCAGCCTTGTTGCTCGGCCAAGGGCGACAACCGGCTCTCTATAAGGTAACTTTTATCCGGTCCCACGACCACCCCGCAATATTCATAAATGAGCTGGGCCATTAATTTTAGTTCATCCGGGGTGACTTTGATCATGGGTGTCTTTCTGGTAACCAGTAACGAGTAACCGGCCATCCGAATCTCATAACAGTTACACAAGTTTCATTATTTGAGCCGGGATATCGTCGAGGGGAAGTATGGCGTCAGCGTATCCCTCTTCAATGGGTCGCTTGGGCATCCCAAAGACGGTGCAGGTTTCTTCATTTTGAGCGATCACATAAGCACCGTTGTCCTTCATAATTTTTAGTTCCTTGGCCCCATCGAACCCCATTCCGGTCATAATTACCCCAACCACGGCTCCCCCGTAGATCTTGCTCACCGAACGGAATAAGACGTCCACTGACGGACGGCAACTGTTTTCCGGAGCAGCATCGGTGGTCCGAACCAGCACCGGGCCTTGTTTGTCATTGGCATCTTTGCGGTAGATCTCCATGTGTCGGCCACCCATGGCCAGCAGGGCCAAGCCGGGCCGGACTTCATCGCCATCTTGGGCCTCTTTGACTTCTATCTGGCTTAATTCGTTCAGGCGCTCGGCCAACGATTTGGTGAATAACGGCGGCATATGTTGCACGATGACTATCCCGGCATTCATATTCTTGGGGAATTTAGGCATGATTTTGCTCAGGGCATTAGGCCCGCCGGTGGAGACACCAATAGCCACCACCTTTTTCTTCATCGTCGGCAGGGCAGTGGGTCGAGCAATCGGATTGACGACGGGTTTGACGCCGACCGGCTTGGATATTTCAACCGGCTTGAATGCCGGCCTGGGTTGCGGAGAGACCCGGTTGATGGTACTTCGCAGGATTTTTTGGGTGACCATCAGGTTAAGCTTGGAAATTAAATCAGTCCGGATAGCCAAGACGTTGTCGTTGATTGTCCCGGCCGCAGGCTTGGCCACGAAGTCAAAAGCGCCCATCTCAAGAGCCTTGATAGTCACCTGAGCACCGGAGTGAGTCAAGGTACTGACCATAATCACTTTGATTTGGGGATACTGTTTGCTCAGGATCTTAAGCGTAGATAACCCATCTAAGATGGGCATCTCCACGTCTAACGTGATTACATCCGGTTTCAGTTTGGGTATCTTTTCGAGGGCGTCTTGCCCGTTGACGGCTGTGCCGACTACTTGAACGCCATTGATGGTCTCTGCCAGATTGCTGATTATTTTTCTGAACATAGCCATGTCATCGACGATCAGTAGTCTTAGTTCTGAAGACAAAACATTTCCTCCTACAAAAAAACGTGTTGGCCAAAAAGTGGTAAGCTTTGCTTATGGATAGAGAGCAAATGGCTCAGGTCAATATCCCGTTAAGGTTGAGGATCGTGGTGAGCAGGGACTCCATCTTACAGACCCCGGAGAAATACTGCCGCTCCTCGGCGGAAATATTCGGAGGAATAGGCTCAATATCGTTAACATTGATGATTAGGACATCGGCGATTTCATCCACCAAGAGACCGATCTGCTCATCTTGATGGGTGACAATGACGATCCTGGTCTTTGAACTCAATTCCGTCGCGGGCATATTCAAGATCAGCCGAAGATCGACTACGGTAACGATCTCTCCCCGCAGATTAATGACGCCGCATACAAATTCGGGGGCATGGGGCACCCGGGTGATATCCTGGAGTCGGTTGACCTCCCGCACCTGGGCCACATCTACTCCAAATAGGCCACCATTTAGGTAAAAAGTAATCAGTTCCCGGACATCGGATTGGGCCAGCGCTTGCACATCTGCCATAACCTGCTCCATGTTGTTGTCAATTGTCAGCTAATTATTCTGGCTCGGAATAGCCGCCCTAGTTCCGGACTCTTTGATATCGTTGGATCAAATCGGATAGCTTTTGAAGCATCTGTTCCTTGTCCAATTTAATATGATATTCGTCCACGCCTGAGTCCATTCCTTTTTTGACGTCCTCATCTCCGGCCAGAGAGGTGATGGCCATGACCGGGAGGTGACCATACTCCGGGCTGGTTTTGAGACGACGGGTGAGCTCAAATCCATCCATGTTGGGCATCTCCAGGTCGGTGATGACCGCATCAACCGGATGGCCGGCCAGTACGGATAGGGCGTCCACGCCGTCTCCAGCCACAACCACGTCGTATCCGGCGTCCTCAAAATAGCCCCGCAACATCTCCCGGAAAAAAGCGGAATCCTCAACCAGCAACAACCTGGTCGTCCGCTCATCAGTCTGTTTCGTTTCCACCTTTTGAATCCAGTCAGGTTCCGCTACATCGACGAGTTCGTAAATGTCGACCAACAAGGTGGTGCGGCCGTTGATGATGGCCGAGCCCATAACTCCTTTTTCTCTAAAACTGGCCGTGTCGATCTGGGTAGAGAGTTCTTCTACGTCCAAGAGGCTGGTGGCCACCAGTCCGATGTCTTTGCCTCCGATATTAAACACGATGACGAAGAGTTCATCTTGTTCGGGCGGTTCTTTTAATTTGAGGTAGTGGTGCAGGAACAGCAAGGTCAGGCTGGTTCCCCGGTACTGGATGGTGTTCTTTTGCATGGTGAATTCCACATCTTTGGATTTGATCCGTTCGATGCGGACGATCAGGCTCAAGGGGACGGCAAAGGTTTCGCCAGGATGGTTTGTGAAAAGCAAAAAGGTGTAGATCTCCTTGCTGACAAATCTGGCTTCCTCTTTGGTCTTTTCTTTGGTCAGGCGATCCCGCTGGACCAGTTTTGTCTTCTGGGCGATCCCGACCACATCTAAGATCAAAGCCACCCGGCCATCGCCCATGATGGTTGCGCCGGCATAAATATCGCAATCTTTGAGGTGCCGCCCCAAGGGCTTGACTACAATTTCCTCAGAATCCTCCAGCTCGTCGATGATCAAGCCATACTGAAAAGCACCTGCGGACAGGACGAGGATGTTTAGGGCCTGGGTGAGGGCCGCGCGTCGACCGGTTGCGTCACGGGGAGTCGGCTTTTCAGGCAACTCTTTGACCTCGCCCGGAGTGGAGCGGTGGTCAGCGATAACGTCTCGACGATCAATCTTGAGTTGTCCTGTGACGGGATCACGATACATCCCACTATCACCCAAAACCGTGCTGAGACGGATTACGGGCAGCAGTTTGCCGCGCAGACGAAAGACGTCAAGCCCCTTTATTTTTTCTATTTTTTTGGCCACATCTTCACCCCGGATACGAACCAGCTCGACCAAGTTGACCTGGGGAATGGCAAAGCGATAAGATCCGGTCCGGACGATGAGAGAAGGAATAATAGCCAGGGTTAAGGGCAGCTTGATTCGAATCGTGGTCCCTTTGTTTACGACGGATTGGATGTCGATAGTCCCGCCGAGTTTTTCTAAGTTGGTCTTGACCACATCCATGCCGACACCCCGGCCCGACACCTCAGTGACCTTTTCGGCGGTGGAAAAACCAGGGCGAAAAATCAGCGAGAAGGCTTCATGGTCACCCATGCCTTGCGCTTCGGCCTGGGTGATGACACCTTTTTCGAGGGCTTTGGCTTTGATTCGAACCGGGTCTATCCCGGCCCCGTCGTCGGAAATCTCGATATTGACCTGACCGGCTTCGTGATACGCTTTAAGGTAGATGCGGCCTTCCTCATCCTTGCCCATGCGTCGCCGTACTTCGGGCACTTCAACCCCGTGATCAACACTGTTTCGGACTAAATGGGTCAGCGGGTCGGAAAGGTTTTCGATAATGGACTTATCCAGCTCGACGTCATGGCCTTCAGTGTACAAGACGACGTTTTTGTTCAGGGACCGAGCCAAGTCTCGGACGACCCGATTGAATTTGCCAAACACGTTCCCAATGGGCTGCATCCGGGTTTGCATGATCCGCTCTTGAAGTTCGGAGGTGATCAGGTTAATCCGCTGAGCAATGGGTTGCAGTGTCTGAGATTGAAGCGAGGAAATGGTCTGAACAAGTTGGTTCCGGCTTAAAACGAGTTCCCCGGCTAAGGTCATGAGTTGATCCAGCAAAAAGATATTCACCCGGACCGAGGTCTCGGCGTAGCCTTTCTTTTCTCCGCCCGTTTGAGTATCTCCGCCGTCTGGTTGGGGTCTGGACTCCATGGTGGCGGGCAGGGAAACGGCCCCGGATCGATCAATAGGTGGCGGGGCGAGTACCGGTGCCGGCCTGGGTGGTGGCGGCGCAGGTTGAGCCACGGGTTGAGGTGGAGCAGGCGCAGGTGTCGGTCGAACCGGCGGTGGCGGCGGTGGCGGAGGTGCAGGTTGGACCACGGGTTGAGGCGGTGCCGGCGTAAGTTCGGCTTGAGGCGGGGCCGGGCGTGGGATCGACTGGATGACTTGAACCGGCTCTGGAATCGGAGCTGCTTCAGGTTTGGACTTTTCGGCAACGAGAGCCGCTGGCTCAGCCGCCACCGCGGGAGCAGCAGGAGAAGGCACTGCTTCCGGCACACCGACAGGAGTTCCCGCAACCGTCAACTCAACCACGTCATCCATGGGTACATCTAAGGCCGCGGCCATTAATGACGGCTCCACAATCGATCCGAATAACAGATCCAGCGGCATCCTGATGGGTTCCCCATCGTCTATCGTCCCAATGGCGTCGATATTCAAAGTGAGATTAACTATTTCGCCCAAGGAAGTAAGGTATTCAATCAGTTTTAGTGGAGTCCGCTGTTTATCTTGGCAATCTCGAATCAAATCCATCCTGACCAGGTAGATGAAATAGCCGAAATTCTTTTTTTCCAGTAGCTCGTTTTGGTTTACCTCCATCAACACCTGACCGTGCTTATCCTTGATTGTCACCTTGGGTCCGACTTCTTTGGCGCGTGAATCTACATCAAGAATGCCCTTTAACATGGAAGTGTACAGGGAAATGTCTCGATTGTCGCTATCACCAACGTTCTTCAGGAGATCCTTGAGGAGGTCCGCCGCCTTGAGCATGATGTCAACAATCCCCGGAGTGGGGGTCAGTTCCTTTTTTCGAACTAGATTCAGGATACTTTCCCACTCATGAGACAACTCCCGAATGTTATTTAGGGCACAAAACCCCGCCGCGCCTTTAACCGAATGGATGGCCCGGAACACTTTATTCACCAGGTCCAGGTCGATGTCGGCGCCCTGGGATTCAATAGTCAGCAGATCTTCCTCGATATTTTCCAGATGGTCCAATGATTCGACGACCATTTCCTGGATTAGATCATCGGTCTCGATACCCATGCTCGGCCTCCGGTGGGGGTGGTTTACCCTGGAGAGCGGCGAAGACATCTCCAAGGATACATACAAGTTAATCCCGCCCCTTGAGTTTTTTGCAAGTGGTGTCTTTAGATACTTGGTAAAGGCGGGAAAGTTCTTCTCTCAGGCTCCAGGATAGGCTTTCAGTCTGTGAGACTTATTCCTACCAATTAACATAATCTGCCGACAATTGTAAACTTGTTTTTGTTTTATCAATGTTTTTCCATAAAGCTGCGTGCCCGGCCGATTCTTGAACCAAAAGTAACGCCGGCAGGAGATGGCGCCAAGGAAAAATTTGCAGAATCAGGTTCTCCAAAGAAGAAGAAATACAGATAATATATTTAATTAATTAGAATAAGTGACCGTCCGGAGAAAAACACACTAAAATAATTGCTGCAAAAAAGAAAAAGGAATATAATTATTCTGATCGAAAAATTGGTTGACTTTCCCTCGGAAGATGTCGAGGCGGAAGAGAAATTTTTTTGTCAAATGTGTTGTCGGAGGTAACCTAATGAAAAAAATACTCGGAATCGGGATTCTCATCGGTTTGCTGGGCATGGGGTGTGCCGGCCCCGGGTACAACACCCAGAAAGGGGCAGCCATTGGGGCGGCCTACGGCGCATTGATGGGCCAGGTCATCGGCCGGAACACGGCCGGCACTTTGATTGGGGCCGGAGTCGGGACTTTGGTCGGGTCTATTATTGGAAACGCCGTGGACCAGGATGAACAGCAAAGGCGCGAGGCCGGATGGGCCACCAGGTCAACGGCTTATGCTTACCCCCAGTCTGAATACAGCTTGGGTTCAAGACGGGTTACCACTTACGAGACAACCACGACCACCTATGACGCCCAACCTTCTCTAGCGCGGTCGTCCGGAAAATGGATAACGGTTCCCGGCCAGTGGATCGAGGGCCGGTGGGTGCCCAGCCACAAGCTCTGGGTTGCAGGTAACCCCTAATCGTTATCCAAGACGGCTCTGATCGCCGAAAGCATTTCTGAGGCTTCGTAGGGCTTGCTGATGAAGCTTTTAGCCCCCAAGCGGATGGTGTCTTGTGACGAATCAGTGTCGGAGAAGCCACTGGCGATGACCACTTTGGCCTGGGGGTTAATCTTCATAATTTCTTCCAGACATCGTCTGCCACCCATCTCGGGCATGATTAAATCTAATATTATCAACGAAATATTCTTCGGATCCAGTTTATAAAGATCGAGGGCCTGATGTCCGTTGGAGGCGCTTAAGACGTTATAACCAAACCGGCGGAGCATTTTTTCTCCAAAATTTCGGATAAATTCTTCATCGTCCACGATCAGAATCGTCTCCTCGCCTCCTTGCGGCATTTGCTTAACGTCCGGCTCTTCGGTGTATTTTGCCTGTTCAATTGCCGGCAGATAAATGTCAAAAATCGTGCCTTTGTCCGGAGTGCTTTGACAATAAATATAGCCGCCATGGCTCTTAATTATTCCATAAACCACCGACAACCCCAGCCCTGTTCCCTTGCCCAGCCCCTTGGTCGTATAGAATGGTTCAAATATGTGGTTCTGCACATTCCTATCCATGCCCACGCCATTGTCGGACATCTTGATAAGCACGTAGTCACCAGGAATTACTTCCGCATGCGTCTTGCAGAATGTTTTATCCAATGCTACGTTTTCGGTGGAAATGATTATTTGACCGCCATCAGGCATGGCATCTTGGGCGTTGATGGCCAGGTTCATCAGCACCTGTTCAATTTGGGCCGGGTCGGCATTGGCAATCTTTAGGTCTTCAGCCAGTTCCAGGTCGATGGCAATCATTTTAGAAATGGTGCGGCTAAGCAACTTTTTGACCTGCCTCACCTCTTGATTCAGATCGACGGGACGGAATTTGTGTTCCACTTTTCGGCTAAAGGTCAATAGTTGCTGCGTAAGTTCGGCCGCCCGCCGGGCCGCCTGCTCGATCGCCGTCAATTCTTCATGTTCGGGATCATCGCTCTTTTTGTCCAACAAGAGCAACTGGGTATACCCCTTGATGGCCTGGATAAGATTATTGAAGTCATGGGCCACGCCACCCGCCAGAGTGCCTACCGCTTCCATTTTCTGGGCTTGAAAAAGTTGGGCCCGGAGTTTTCTTTCGGAACTACTGTCAATCACAAAGCCCAGCATGGCCGGTTGGCCGTGATAATCAATAATAGTCAGGCGCAGGTCGACATCAAAGGTCTCCTCGTTTTGTCTGATCCCCTTCAACTCAAAATGGGCCGTGGGCTGGTTAAGGGAGGAGCCATTCTGACGGCAGTCGTCGAGCAGGTCTCCCTGACTCATGTCAACCAGTTTGTCTAGCGGCATATCTATGACGCGGTCGGAATCAGCGTAACCAAACATCTGAACAAAAGCTGGATTGGCGTACAGAACGCGGCTTTTTTGGGCAATGACCATCCCAATGGGAGAGGACTCGATAACCAGCCGCATCATTTCTTCCGAGGCCCGCAAGGCCTGTTGGGCTCGCTTTCTTTCGATGGCGTAACAGATGGACCTGACCAGCAGTTGTCCGTCTACCTGACCCTTAATCAAGTAATCTTGGGCCCCATGACGAACGGCGCGGTAAGCCGTGTCTTCATCATCGAGATTAGTGAGTACGATAATCGGGATGCCTGGAGCGTTGGCGTAGGCCTGGGTAAAGGTGTTGATTCCTCGGCTGTCTGGCAGAATCAGGTCTAATAATAGCACATCAATATCACCTTTGGCCAGCAAGGCCAGGCCGGGCAAGAGCGCCTCGACGCTATTCAAATTACAGGAGATCCCCTTGGTCCTCGTCAGCATTTCTTTAATGAGACGCGAGTCAATGGGGTTATCCTCGATCAGGAGAACATTAATGCATTTGTAGTCCATATTTGTTGACTCCGACCATCGGGTTGGCGCAGCGACGCCGTTAATATCAACCGTCAGACAGACACCTCCGGCAAAGCCGGGTTCTTGATTATGTGAGCCGCTCGGAGCTGTTGAAAACCATTAGCCAATTGAAGGTGGCCGTCATTCAAACAGGCTGGGTTGATTCGGTTTTGGATCTTCCTTACCATAGTGTTTGATGTGGTTTCAGCCAACCTTCTGTTGTCTGACAAGGCAGTTACAGCGTAACCTTTGGCTCAGGGCGGCTGGTTTGCATAATGCTTTCACTGTTTGCTGAAAATTCTCACCCTCTTGATATAACATGACCTTTGATCTATTTCGTAAATTTATTGATTATTTTGTCGTAATCTCCACTTGCTTTAAGAGCCTTCAACCCGGCGTTGAAGGTTCCCACCATGTCCGGTTTAACCGACTTCCGGCTGAATATGAAGCAGATATCTTCAGTGGTTATATCCATAGGATAAATATCCATTTTACCGTTCAATCCTTCCTTCCGAATATCTATGACGGTCCCGGTCTGGTCGGCGAGAAACCCATCAATTTTATTTGCCAAAAGTTTTTGGTAGTTACTTAAATCATCACTCGCTTCTTCGGTCTGTTTGACGAAAGTGGGATTCTTCATCAACAGATCAAAACTTTTCCCGTAAAAATTACCGCTGGTTACCCCAAGCCTGAACTTGCTTCCAACCAGATCGTTCAAGGTTTTGAAATGGTATTTTTCGGATTCCCCTCGGCGAACAAAAAGGACTATCACCTCTTTCCGGTACGGGTCGGAAAAAAAGGCGAATTTTTCTCGTTCAGCCGTCTTCGTCGCGGAAAGGGCGATATCCATGGTCCCTTGTTCCACCTCGCTCAGAAGTTTTTTCCAGAGTATCTTTTTGAACTCTAATTTAACGTTTACCTTTTTTGCAATGGCCGAGAAAAGTTCTATATCTAATCCCGTAAGGTGGCCTTTACTGTCCAGATACTGATACGGCGCCGCAGGTTCCCAGCCCACCTTCAAGCTGCTCTGAGCCTGAACTAAATTGGGGCCACAAAGCATAAGCATGAATATTAATAAGCCATTTAACATCTTCAATTCAGTCACCGGCCGACATAACAGCTTCATCGTCTCTCCTTTCAAGAGGTCAGGCGTTCAATGACTTCTATCAACTGTCCGGAGTAAATCGGTTTGGCCACGTAATCGTCCATTCCAGCCGTCAGGCACCGTTCTTTGTCACCCTCTATGGCGCAGGCCGTCATGGCCACGATGGGAATGTGTTGGTCTGTCGTTCTTTCCCTTTCCCTAATCCTCGATGTGGTTTCCAGGCCATCCATTTCCGGCATCTGAACGTCCATCAAGATCAGGTCAAAGGACTCCGTTTCCAGCAGGTCTAAGGCCTTGAGGCCGGTTTCAACCGTAGCGACCAGATAGCCGTGTTTTGTCAAGATCATCTCAGCCAAGATGCTGTTGTGCGGGTTGTCCTCCACTACAAGGATGCGGCGTAGCGTGCCGTCACTTTGGGGGGCGGCTGGACTCGGCTGTGGTAATACGGCCGGTTGGGCCGCGGCCAAGGCCGTGGCGATGGTTTGCTTTAGTGTAGCATATCTGATGGGTTTGGTTAAGCAGCCAGCCAAATTTAATTCTTTGCTTCGTTTGAGGTCATCGGGGTCATCGGCCGAGGTCAGCATAATTATTGTGACTTCCTCGTATCCGGGCAATTTCCTGATCTTTTCCGCCAATTCAAAACCGCCCATTTGAGGCATCTGGGCGTCTAACAAGACCAACTGGAAAGGATTGTGCGTGGTTGCGGCACGTTCCAGGGCGGCCAATGCGGACGGCCCGTTTTCCAAGATCGTGGGCTTCATCTTCCAGTTACTGAGCATTTCCTTTAAAACGGTCCGGTTCGTGGCATTGTGATCAACTCCTAACACCATTATATCACTAAGCTTTTCAGGCTCCAACGGGGCCGGTTTCGACACTGTACCTTTGGGCAAGCCAAAATTCGCCGTAAAATGAAAGTTGCTGCCGCGGCCAATCTCTGATTCCACCCACATCCGTCCGCCCATCAAAGCCACCAATTGAGAAGAAATCGTCAGACCCAACCCTGCGCCGTCATATTGCCGGGTGGGGGCTCCATCGGCCTGAACAAAAGGAGAGAAAATAGCCTCAATTTTATCAGGTGGAATGCCGATACCGGTGTCTTTGACCGAAAAGTGCAAGACAACGTAATCATCAGTCGTTGATAGAGCTTCTATGATCACAGCCAGTTCTCCCTGGTCGGTGAACCTGATGGCATTGCCCACCAGGTTGAGGATAACTTGCCGCAGCCTGGCCGAATCACCGACCAGGAATTCGGGTAAATCCGATTTCATCTGGTAGGCCAATTCCAGTCCATTATCAAAAGCCTGGATGGCCAGGGTATTGATCATCTCCCCCAAGCTCTCCGGAAGATTAAAATCGTGGTGATCCAATTCTAATTTGCCGGCCTCAATTCTGGATATGTCAAGAATGTTATTCAACAATGACATCAGCGATTCAGACGCGGCTTTGACGAGCGTCAGGTATTCCCGCTGCTCTGGAGTTAATTTTGTGTCCAGGGCCAGTTCGGTCATCCCGAGAATTCCATTCATGGGTGTCCTGATCTCATGGCTAACATTGGCCAGAAACTCGCTTTTCGCCCGGTCGGCCTTTTGAGCCTTTTTCCTGGCCTCTTGCAGTTCTGCAATCAGTTGTTCCTTGGTCTTATCCTCGTCTCGCATGCTCTCAAGCTCCGAAATCCAGCAGGCCTTATTCTTCTGAGATTTTGATTATTTTTTGATGATAGCCGCGACGGCGTCAGTCAATGATTGTTAGAGGCTATGGTCAAGGTCCTGTGTGTCGTTGATAACAGAGCCAGACAGACTCAGTTTATGAAAAAATGCCTGGTTAAACAAGAGCAAAATAACAGGGGGTGAAAAAATATGACCTAACCCAGGAGAAGGGTCGAGGACGCCACTGTAACCCCGCGCCGGATTGTGTCATTTCAAAAAAACACAACCCGGAGGACGCGGAGAAAACGAAAAATTCTAAGGTTTTCTTATATTCCTTAAAAAAATCC
>JADFXK010000540.1 GCA_015233625.1 Deltaproteobacteria bacterium
GCCGCCATTTTATTCGCCCTGGGTCGGGAGTATGTTGGAAATGGACCTCCGGGGACAATCGCAAAGGTTATATCGTCCTTGCCGGGCGTTTCTTCTAATTTTAAATAAGTCAGTGAACATGATCATGGCGTCTCGCCACAAACGCACTCTAGAACCATTGGTAGAAATAAGCTTAACTGGCGTTCGTTTGATGACCAGCCCAAATTTTACGGCCAAAAAAATGACCTCCACATCAAATCCGAATCCGGGGATGGTTAACCGTTCAAAGATAGTTTTTGCAGCGTTGGCTTTAAAGAACTTTACGCCACATTGGGTATCGAACACCTCTTTGAACAGCACTAAATTTATGAGGTGGGAAAAAACGCGGCCAGCAAAAAGGCGGATTCTATTTTGATTAGGATTGATCACCGATTCTTCCAGATCCCGCGCCCCGATAGCTAAATCTACCCCACCTGCAACGGCCGCGAGCATGGAGTCTAAGCAGGTTAAATCCACCGGTAAGTCGGCGTCGATAAATCCTATAATATCACCTGTAGCTTGTTTGACTCCATCGGTCACGGCAGAGCCCTTGCCTCGATTATTTTTGAGTTCTATTAGTCTAAAATTTCTCACCTGATAATCTTCGATGGCTGCTTTGGCCGCCGCCGAGGTGTTATCCCGGCTGCCGTCATTAACCACGATAAGCTCATAGTGAAGCCCACGTTGGTGCAAGAAAGCGTTAAGCTCCTGGATAGTCCGCCCGATTCTTTGAGCCTCATTATAGGCAGGGATAATAATGGAAATGAACTTATTCCGGCATGAGTCAGATTTCAAAATCTTCTTATCCTCCAGGTCGAGCCCATCCCGAGGCGGGATCAACATACACAAATTACGGCCGTTCAAGGTACAATTTGATAGAATATCAATCTTTAGCATGCGACGGCGATAAAAGTTTGGTCTTCATGTCCTGTTCCAATTCGGTTAGAATCCGGGTCAATCCGTCATTCCAGCCCCTGGCCAGGGCTTGAGGAGTTTCAGTGGTTAAAGCCACGGATTGCCGGTACTGCTTCTGAAAAACGATGGGCGTTTTCCCCTCCAGAGACTGGACCAGGAAGAATTGCATCTCCAGGACCGCGTGGGGAGCCTGGCTGTTCCGGTAATCCCCATATATCGAATTGACGGCCCCTTCCAACACATAGTTGGGTGTTACATAACCGGGCGTGTCCACCACGTTCTGGAACATGCCGCTGGCCGTCATCCAATTGCGGACCACCTCTGTGACCATCATCCCCGGGGATAAAAAGAACTCATTATAAAAATCCGATTGATAGGTTAACTCGGCCTGACGGTAAACAAAATCCTTGGCATCGTACCTGGGTGAGACCGTGATGGTCCGGACCAGCAACACCGGTCCGACTTGGGGCCCGGCATCGCTCCGGGGCCGAGTGATGTCTAGGGCATAAAAATGCTTATCCGGATAGCTCTTCTCCAGCTTAACACACCCGGTCAGGCAGATGAACACGACCATGATTACGGAAAAAGTTAATGAGGTTCTTCCTTTCATCGTTTTTCTCCCACGGACGATTTGGGCGGAGGAGCGCCAAACAGGCTTTGGGCCGGATACCTTTTGGCGTTCTCAGTTAATTCTTTTACGTTTTCAGAGATCTGTCTAATGTTGACGACCACCTTTTCGATGTCTTGCTGCTGAAACGCGACCAGCCGGTCAAGCCGTTCCAAAGTGGTCCGGAGCTGACTGAGCGTACTGGGCAAACCGGCTGAAAAGGTGTCCAGGTTTTTGGCCATGTGATTTATGGTGGCCGTAGTCTCTTTCAGCGTGGAGATGCTCTGAGCCAGGGGTTTTCCCGAGGTTTCCATAACTCGCCTGGCCCCGGCCATGGTCAAAGAAGCATCAGTAACTATCTGTTTCAAAGGTTTCTCTGCTCCCAGGACTAACTGACCAATTTTCTGGTTAGTTTCACGTGTCTCGGCGACCAACAAAACGGCCTGGCGGCTTAACTCCTTCGCATCCACCCCGCCCAACATGTCATTGATTTTGGATACGATCTGTTCCATGTTGGAGGTCAGACTCTGCAGGTCGAACTTGTCGAAGCTTCTCATCACCTTGTCCAGGGCATCGCTCAACCTGGCAATTGTGTTGGGGGTGGACGGGATGTAAAGGTATTTGGATTGCCAGTCAATTTTCATAGGGGGATTATAGGCTGGATCAACAAAGTCCCATTCCATATAGGCCGTCCCGGTCAGACCCTGAGGCGCCAGATGAACCCGGAGCCCCTTATCCACGTCGGTTTTTATCGCTTTGAGCACCTGGTCCCTGGTCAAATCGCCTAAGTCTTGCACGACTAATGACATCCGGACCATGATGTGGCGCCGGTCAACGTCATAGGTAGCCGCCACCAGGGCGATGTCTTCCACTTTGCCGATCTGCACGCCCCGATACTTGACAGGTGAACCTCTGTCGAGCCCTTGCACCGAAGTGTCAAAGTAAGTCTCAACCATGACCCGTTTTTGAAAGATGGCTCCGGCGCCCAGGACGACAATGGCCACCACGGCAATGGCCACGGCAATAATGACAAATAGTCCGATCTTGAAATAATGAGCTTGAGCGCTCATTGATCTTGTCCCCCTACCGGGTTACGGGTTCGAAGTTACGGGTTGCAGGTTACAGGTCAAT
>JADFXK010000541.1 GCA_015233625.1 Deltaproteobacteria bacterium
GGCCGGCCGCTGCGCCCAGGAACTCGATCCGGTTATCGCTTTGGCGGACGAAAAGAAAGTCGTGGTCAGAGTCGGCTTTAATCACCGCTACCATCCTTCTTTTATCCGGGCCAGGGAAATCGCCGCCTTTGGAGAGATGGGGGAGCTGATGTTTGTCCGGGGCCGATACGGGCACGGCGGACGCCGCGGTTACGATAAGGAATGGCGGGCCGTCAAAGAGCTGGCCGGGGGCGGGGAATTGACGGATCAGGGGGTCCACCTGATTGACTTAGCCCGCACCTTCTTGGGAGATTTCAGTCAGGTCCAAGGATTCGCCCATACCTATTTTTGGGACATGCCCGTCGAAGACAATGGCTTTATGTTACTAAAAACTCCGGAAAAACAGGTGGCTTTTTTACACGCCAGTTGGACGGAGTGGAAAAACACCTTTTCTTTTGAGATTTACGGTCGCCGAGCTAAGCTGGAAATATCGGGTTTGGGCGGAAGCTACGGCATAGAACGGCTGGCCTACTACAAGATGCTTCCCCAGATGGGCCCGCCGGAGACGACTATCTGGGAATACCCCTTTCCAGATACCTCTTGGGATGTTGAATTCCGCCTTTTTGTGGAAGACATTCAACTCGGACGCCAACCGGACGCCGGGTTGAAAGACGCCCGAGCGGCGCTCCAAATTGTGGAGAAAATTTATCAGGAGTCCAGCTTATGATCATCACCCGCAGCCCTTTGCGCATCTCTTTAGGCGGCGGCGGCACCGATCTGCCGTCGTATTACAAAGAACACAGCGGTTTCTTAATCGCCGCGGCCATAGACAAATATGTCTATATTACCTTACACCATACCTTTGTCCAGGAATTAATCATTAAATACTCCAAAATGGAGCGGGTCGGCCCAGTTGATGAAGTCCAGCATCCCATCATCAGAGAGTGCTTGCGATTAACCGGGGTCGAAGCGCCCCACCTGGAAATGACCAGCATGGCCGATATTCCAGCCGGCACCGGACTGGGCTCTTCGGGCAGCTTTACCACCGCCCTGCTCAAGGCCTTGCACACCATGAAGAAAAATCTGGTCCACCCGAACGAACTAGCCGAACAGGCCTGCCATATTGAAATAGACATCCTCAAGGAGCCGGTGGGCAAACAAGACCAATATATCGCGGCCTACGGCGGCCTGACCTGTTTCCGGTTTATGCCCAATGGGCAGGTGGAGGCCTGGCCGCTGAAGATCGCCCAAGACACCATTTACAATCTTGAGGATAACTTGCTTCTTTTTTTCACCGGTTACTCTCGTTCCGCCTCGGGCATCTTAAAAGAACAAGATGACAAGAGCAAAAAGAATGACCGGGACATGATTTCCAATTTGCATTTTGTGAAGGAATTGGGCCAGGAAAGCCGGCAGGCATTGGAATCCGCTGACTTGCATAAGTTTGCCGAACTCATGCACGTACATTGGGAGCACAAAAAACAACGATCCGGGGGCATGAGCAACGATCCCATCAATGACTGGTATGAAATCGCCCGAGCCAACGGGGCCCTGGGTGGCAAATTAGTCGGGGCCGGCGGTGGCGGATTTCTGATGTTTTACGCCGAAGACAAAGTAAATCTCCGCCGGGCCATGCGGGAAGTGGGTTTGCCCGAAGTCCGCTTCAGGTTTGATTTTGAAGGGACTAAGGTGGTCGCACAATCATGAGGACCGGCAGGGCAAACGCACGAAATATTTTTTGCAGAATTATTATCTTGTTGAATAAATAGGGCAATAAAGCCCCAAAGGGGCGAACTAGGTTAGCCCAGGGCAAGTGAAGCGGCGCCCTGGGTGCCAGGGGTCCGGCCTTTTGATCTATGTGGTTTTAGTTGTAATCTGATTGCCCAGGGCTTCACCCTGGGCTAACCTAGTTCGCCCCTTTGGGGCTTATTTGGAATACGCCATTCTATGAAAATTTCATCCGGTTGCCCTGTGAGGACCGGCCTGTTACCCGTAGCTATTCTGGCTGGGGGATTGGCCACCCGCCTCAGGCCCCTGACCCAGACCATTCCCAAGGCTTTGATCGATATAAACGGGGAACCCTTTATTGCCCACCAGCTCAGGCTGCTGAAGACCGTGGGGGTAAACAGAGTCGTTATCTGCGCCGGGTACTTAGGGCAGATGATCCAGGACCATGTCGGAGACGGCCGGCAGTATGGGTTGGAGGTGAAGTTTGTCTTTGATGGTGATCGCCTCTTGGGCACCGGCGGGGCCGTAAAAAACGCCCTACCTCAATTAGGCGACGCCTTTTTCGTGCTTTATGGCGACTCCTACCTGACTTGCAATTATGCGGCAGTGCAGCAAACCTTTGAAGGAAGTGGTTGCCGGGCCTTGATGACCGTATATTGCAATAAAGGCGCCTGGGACACCAGTAACGTGGAATTTGCCCACGGCCGGATCATCAATTACGACAAGAAGAACCTCAATCCCCGCATGCACTACATCGACTATGGGCTGGGCGTCTTCCGCGCCGCGGCCTTTTCCTTTGTGCCGAATGACGAACCATATGATCTGGCCGAACTCTACCGGGAGTTACTCCGGAGCCAGGATCTGGCCGGTTACGAAGTGGCGGAACGGTTTTACGAAATCGGCTCGCTCCAGGGACTGGAGGAACTTCGTCAACTATTGTCGCCGGCACCGGACTTACTTGA
>JADFXK010000542.1:0-1588 GCA_015233625.1 Deltaproteobacteria bacterium
GTCGCAAATGCTTTGATTCATCAGGATTTCTTTGTAACCGGCAGCGGTCCCATGATTGAGATTTTTTCGGATCGAATGGAGATCAGCAATCCTGGTCATCCACTGGTGGATATAGACCGGTTCCTGGATACCCCTCCACGTTCGCGGAACGAGACTTTGGCATCAGTCATGCGGCGAATCGGTGTCTGCGAGGAACGTGGCAGTGGTGTCGACAAGGTCGTGTTTCAGACAGAGTATTTCCAACTGCCGGCGCCGGCTTTTGAAGTGATTGGTGAAAATACCCGAGCCGTTCTTTTTGCTCATCGACCTCTGACCAGGATGGACAAAGACGACCGGGTTCGGGCTTGTTATCTTCACGCCTGTCTCAAGTATGTGAATAGAGAATATCTCACGAACAGATCTGTTCGCGAACGGTTCGGCATTGAAGAGCAGAACATGAGGGCCGCCTCCCGCCTCATCAAGGAGGCTGTCGAATCGGGTGTCATTGTGCCTTATGATATGGGAGCCGCTCCAAAATTTATGAAGTATATTCCCTGGTGGGCGGCCAGGCCCAGCGCAGGCATTTGACGGCTACTTGATAAATGGCCGGTTTTGCCGGCCTCGGGCAATGGATCGGGAGCAAAAATTGTTATAGTACGGTATGTTACACTCTTAGCCGGTACTTGATGGGTACTTGACTGGCGGGTTGGGTGATTTATCTCGTCTGCATAGAGCCCGACGCACGTTAAGCCCGGCCCCGGATGCCCATGGCCGATGGTTGAAGTAGAATAATGGGGTCGAGTCGTTCTTAGCCTTGACATTTTCCATCATCTTCTGATAATCCCCTCCCTGGTCGACATAAAAAAATCATCTTGCTCCATCACAATTTTTTTCCCGGATTACCTGAATGTAGGGTCACAAAGCCCATAGGCCGATTCCACACTCTATCGGGATCATTGGCCTTGCCGGATAAGCTACGGTGCTTCGTCCAGGTGGATAAGGAGATACTGTCTTGCCTGGCCAATATGAATCCGGCCATTCCGCAGATCGATAATAACCACCGGCACAACCACATCCTCACCCTCGGTTGTTACGTGGGCGCAGAGAAATCGAGGACGTTGGCGAGCCGTGCGAGGAGAAGATGAAACGGCCGGTGGCGCCACTGCGAGAGCAGCAGGCCCAAGCGACAGAACCGGACAAAGAGGTTATGAAGAATCTGGATTATCTTGGGCTTGGAGGGTAACCCATGATAGACTATGAAAAACTGCATAAGTCATTAAAAAATCTCGAACTGCAGGTTGACAACTATAACCGCGCCGCCGACCGCAAAGAACTCTCCGACTTAGACCGTGAAGCGTTGGCCGAATCCGTCATACATCGCTTTGAAACCTGTTATGACATGTTGTGGAAGCACCTGAAACGTTACATTGTAGAAGAACTGGGCCTCGTTGATGTGCCCAACAGTCCCAAGCCGGTGTTTCGGTTTGCGGCCGAAAACAACCTATTGGCCAATGCAGTAGAACAGTGGCTTAATTACGCGGACGCGCGCACCGCCACCGCTCATGATTACAGTGGGAAAAAGGCCGCCGATTGCCTCGACGTAATCCCG
>JADFXK010000542.1:1635-2669 GCA_015233625.1 Deltaproteobacteria bacterium
ATGGGAATGACCGGAAGGCTGGATATCACTGACAAACAACGCAAGGAAATTATCACCTTGTTGTCCCGTTATCTGCCGGACGTGGAAATCTGGGCCTTTGGCTCGCGCGTGAAGTGGTCGGCACGCCCACATTCTGACCTCGATCTTGTTGCTTTCGCCAGACCAGATCAGAAGACCCGCACGGCCGAATTGAAGGAAGCCTTTGAGGAAAGTTCTCTGCCGTTCCGTGTGGATTTGCATGTCTGGGACGAGTTGCCGGAGAGTTTCCGAACAAATATCGAGGCGGAATACGCCGTTCTTCAGGAAGCCTATCCGGAAAGTTGAAATGCCGATTTTAGTGAAAAATCAATTGGCGAAGTTTTGTCAATCTGCTATAGTCACCCCCTGGCCGTGTCGGCCGGAATCTATCTTACACCAGAGACCAAAATGAACCCTGACTCCGCCGGCCGGCATTTAGAACCACCCTCACGAATAGAATCGTGGCGGATGTTCGATCGAATAGCCCATCGCTATGATCTATTGAATCGCATCCTGTCCTTGGGCCAGGATATTTTCTGGCGTCGTCGGTTGGCCGGGAATCTGGACGGCCTGTCCCGACCGCGGGTACTCGACCTGGCCACCGGGACGGCGGATGTGCTGCTCTCAATTTGTCAGACCAACGAACAGGTGCGATTCGCCGCGGGTCTGGACATGTCGGTCCAAATGCTGGAAGTGGCCGGCCGAAAGGTCCGGAACGCCGGATCGGCCGCTGAGATCGCTTTGATCCAGGCTGATGCCATGCACCTTCCGGTCCGGGAGAGGAGTGTGGACGTGGTAACCATCGCCTTCGGCATCCGAAACGTCATAGATTTCGACCAGACGCTGCGGGAGATGTACCGTGTCCTCAATCCGGGCGGCCGGGCGCTCATCCTGGAGTTCTCTCTTCCGTCCCATCCTTTGTTCCGGAGATTATATTTATTCTATTTTCGGCATATCTTGCCCCGGATCGGGGCTGTCATCTCAGGGGACGACTATGCCTACCGGTATCTTAATCA
>JADFXK010000543.1 GCA_015233625.1 Deltaproteobacteria bacterium
GGTGGTTAAGGCCCTGGTCCATCACCTGCCGGCAGAATGATTCCACAAATTCCCGGTTGGCCGTGAACTGGTCAAAGGCCAGGAGAAAACATTCGGCGTCGAAATTGTCGCTCAGGTTGTGCATCTCCGCGACCAATCGGGCCACGGAAAAGGTCCGACTCCGCCGCCGCCAGAGGATGGATTCCGAACAATAGATGCACTGGTGGGGACAGCCGCGGCCTGCCTCCAGGATGGCGATGCTGCGGGGGATATGACAGGCGGCCCGGTACTCTTCCAGGGGTGGGGCAAAGCTGTAGTCCGGCAAGGGCAGAAAGTCCAGGTCAGGGATGAGTTCCCGATCAGCGCCCCGGATGATCTGATTATTTTGCCGGAAGGTCACGCCGGGGATACCCTCCGTCGGCCCGATCCGGTCTATCTGGTTGCCCATGTCGCAATGGGCGACTAACTCCTTAAAAGTAACCTCACCCTCGCCCCGGACAACGGCATCGATCCAGGGGAAGGATTCCAAAGTCATCACGTCGACAAATCCGGCGTTGTGACCTCCGATGACGACCTTAATGGCGGGCCTGACTTGTTTAACCCGCTGGGCGATCTGAATCACGGCCGGATAAGTGGTGCATTGGGCCGAGAACCCGACCAGGTCGGGCCGCCCGGCCAGAATTATCTCGGCGCAATGGTCATAGATCCGGTCATCCCGCTGGAGCAGTCCCTGCCGGATGGCCAGGACAAAATCATGGATGACCACCTGGTGGGGGGTATCCTTCAGGGACGTAGCCAGATTGATCAACCCCAGCGGCGGCAGGTTGTACATCGATTCCAGATAGAATGGCGGAAAAACTAAGGTAATGTTCATCTATTACTCTGACAAGATTGTCTCTATATGCCTGATTTTTTGATTTAGGATGTATGGGCCGATTCTCTCAACACCAGATCGGAGTGACTGGGTAGTCAATTTTTGGGGCTACCCGACGGCACCCTGGTCTAATATTGTTCAAAGTCTCCATCATCAAGGTCGGTCATCTTTAATGTTATCCCTTTCTTTTCACCCCTGGCAGGTGGTTTGCCGGTGGAGGTGGTTTCTCTTTTCGAGGCCTTGGCCTGGGACACAGACGAACGAGTCCCTTTGGGTGTACCCCCGGCCACAAGTTGGTCAATGAGTTGGGCCCGGTGGGGCGGCGAGCCATGGATATCCGGCTGGTGATCTATTTTGAAGAAAGCAATAACTTCTTTTAGTTGCTCCGACTGCGCGGATAACTGCTCACTGGCCGAGGCCATCTCTTCAGCGGCGCCGGCGCTTTGTTGAATGACTTGATCGAGCTGTTCAACAGCTTTGGAAACTTGTTGAATGCCGTCGGCCTGCTCATTGCTGGCGGAGGTTATTTCTTGAATCAGTTCAGAGGTTTTTTGAACATCAGGAATGATATTGGCAATTAATGTGCCGGCATGTTCCGCTACTTCCACGCTGGTGGTGGACAGGCTGCCAATCTCTTTAGCTGCGTTTTGACTCCGTTCAGCCAATTTGCGGACTTCTGCGGCGACCACGGCGAACCCTTTGCCGTGTTCCCCGGCTCTGGCCGCTTCAATAGCCGCGTTAAGAGCCAACATATTGGTCTGACGGGCTATTTCTTCGATGATACTGATTTTCTCGGCAATACTCTTCATGGCTTTGACGGTCTCGGCCACCGACCGACCGCCTTCTTCCGTGTCTTTGGCCACTCTGGCCGCGATCGCCGCGGTTTGTTTGGCGTTATCGGCGTTTTGGGATACCGTGCTGGTCATTTCCTCCATGGAGCTGGAGACCTCTTCAACGCTGGCCGCTTGTTCGGACGCGCCTTGAGACATTTCGGAGGCCGTAGAACTAACCTGCTGGCTCCCCATCGCGACCTGGTCCGTGGAAGTTTGAACATTAAAGACAACCTCGGTCAGGTCTTTGACCATCCTTTCCAGGGCGATCATCAGTTCATCATTTTTAGACCTGGCCGTAACCTTAACCATCAGGTTTCCCGACGCGATTTCTTGAGCAAGTTGGGTGATCTGACCCATTGCCTCGATCAACAAATTCAGGTTGTTCTTGATCTCGTTGAAATCGCCTTTGTATTCATCAGTAATCTTGGGCGGAATATCCCCCTTGGAAATCTGGTCGACATATTTGGCGGCAATATTTAAAGGGCCGATGACGGCATCCAAAGTATCATTCACTCCTTGGACAATTCGGCTGAAATCACCACTAAACTTGGTGGTATCACCGCGCGTGGCCAGCTTGCCTTCTACGGCTGCCTGGGCCAGCATGGCCGCTTCGGCCACCAGTCCGGTGACCGCGTCGATGCACTGGTTCAGGTTGTGCTTGATTTCGTTGAAGTCACCTTTGTATTCATCCGTGATTTGGGGTGGAATATCCCCCTTGGAAATCCGGTCGACGTATTCGGCAGCCATATTTAGAGGCCCAATGACGGCATCCAAAGTATCATTCACCCCTTGAACAATCCGGCTGAAATCACCACTAAACTTGGCGGCGTCACCCCGCGTGCCCAGTTTGCCTTGTACGGCCGCCTTAGTCAACATGGCCGCTTCGGCCACCAGTCCGTTGACCGCGTCGATGCACTGGTTCAGGTTGTCTTTGATGTCGTTGATGTCACCCTTGTATTCATCGGTGATTTTGGGCGGAAT
>JADFXK010000544.1:0-2195 GCA_015233625.1 Deltaproteobacteria bacterium
CAAGCGATTGTCTGGTCTGCTCCCGATTTGTGGGCACTGTAAAAAAATCAGATCAGACGATGGTTACTGGCAGCAGGTCGAAGCCTATATCTCAAAACATTCGGAAGCTAAGTTCAGTCACAGCATTTGCCCGGAGTGCATAGAAAAGTATTACCCGGAAATCGCCAAGAAAATGAGGGAATCCGAGATGGATTCAGAATAGACCGACGGTTTCCAATGGCTTTAAAGAATCAGGCCAGCACCGGACGAGGCTCCAGCCGCCGGGATCACGTTTTAAGCAGTAGATCATATAGGGACTTTAGACCATGATGACCTTTCCTGGTTACCAAATCACGGAAACACTCTATGAAAGCCATAATTCGGTCGTCTTCGGAGGCCGAAGAACCACCGATAACCTGCCTGTGGTTCTGAAATTGCTAAAAAGAGATTACCCCACGGCCGCGGAGCTGGAACGCTTTAGGCGAGAATACGAAATGACGCGCAGTTTGGGGGTGGATGGCACTATTCAGGTTTATGGTCTGGAGAAGTCTCACAACAGCCTGGTCATGGTCCTGGAAGATTTTGGCGGCGAGTCCCTGGCCCGCCTCCATCCGGCCCGCGAATTAGGTCTGGCCGGCTTTTTATCCCTGGCCGTTCGAGTGACCGAGATTTTGAGGCAAATTCACCAACAAAACATCATGCATAAGGATATCAATCCCTCCAATATCGTGTGGAACCCGACCACCAATCAAGTCAAGATAATTGATTTTGGGATTGCCACCTCGTTGCCCCGAGAAAATCCAGAAATCCGCAATCCCAATGTATTGGAGGGAACCCTGGCTTATATGTCTCCGGAGCAGACGGGGCGGATGAACCGGGCTATGGACTACCGGACGGACTTATATTCGTTGGGGGTTACTTTTTATGAACTGCTGACCGGATTTTTGCCGTTTCAAACCGATGATGCCATGGAGATGATCCATTGTCATATCGCCAAAGCGCCGAAGCCCGCCGCCGAACTCAACCGCCAAATTCCAAAGGTTCTATCCGATATCGTAGAAAAGTTGCTGGCCAAAAGCGCAGAAGACCGGTATCAGGGCGCACTGGGACTAAAGGCTGATTTGGAGCGATGTCGCGATCTCTACCAGTCGGAGGGGACCATCCCATTTTTTGAAATCGGGCAGCAGGACATGGTCGACAGATTCCAAATTCCACAAAAATTGTATGGTCGCCAGGAAGAGATCGCCACCCTGCTGGCCTCATTTGAGCGGGTGAGCCAGGGAGCCAGAGAGATGATGCTGGTGGCGGGGTATGCCGGGGTCGGCAAATCCGCCCTGGTCCAGGAGATTCACAAACCAATCCTGGCCAAAAGAGGATATTTTATCTCTGGAAAATTCGATCAGTTTCAACGCGACATCCCCTATACCTCGCTCATCCAGGCCTTTCAAACCATGGTCAGGCTTCTGTTAACTGAAAGCGAGGCCGGCCTGGCCCGCTGGAAAGAAAGACTGCTCAGCATGTTGGGACCTAATGGCCAACTGATCATTGACGTCATTCCAGAGGTCGAGTTGATCATCGGCCGGCAACCGGCTGTCCCGGAGATGCCGCCGGGAGAATCTCAAAATCGGTTCAATCTGACGTTTCGATATTTCTTGGGCGCCCTGGCCACCTTCGATCATCCCCTGGTCATTTTTTTAGATGATCTGCAATGGGCTGATTTACCTTCTTTGAAACTCATCGAGCTGTTCATGACCAGTCGTGGAGCAAACTATATCTTGATGATCGGAGCGTACCGGGACAATGAAGTCCATGCCGGCCACCCATTAAGGCTGGCTTTGGAGGGAATCCAGGCCGCCAAGGCCACCATCAACACCATTACCCTGACTCCTTTAGCCCTGGCCCATGTTAATCAGCTTATCTCCGAGACCTTGAGATGTCAGGCTGAGCTGGCTCTCCCCCTGGCGGAGTTGTGTCTGCAGAAAACCCAGGGCAACCCTTTCTTCTTGAATCAGTTCTTGCAGGCTTTATATACGGAGGGCCTGATTCGGCTGGTTCCCCCTCCGGCGCATCCCAGCGGCGGAACCTGGCTCTGGCAATGGGACGTGGACCGGATCCGGCAAGCCGCGATAACGGATAATGTGGTCGATTTGATGACCGGTAAGATTCTAAAGCTGCCCGACAAATCTCAGCATGTGTTGCAGTTGGCGGCTTATATC
>JADFXK010000544.1:2254-2662 GCA_015233625.1 Deltaproteobacteria bacterium
GAATTGTGGCCGGCCCTGCAGGAAGGGCTGATATTGCCCGCTCATGACGGGTCCGGGTCCCGGCAAGATCCTGGGGCCGGCCTGAGAGTGTCTTATCGGTTCTTGCACGATCGGGTGCAGCAGGCCGCCTATTCAATGATTGCTGAAGATCATACCCAAGAATTGCACTTGAAGGTCGGACGGCTGATGTGGGGCCATACCTTAGCCCCGGAACAAGACGAAAAGCTGTTTGAAATTGTCAACCACATGAACATAGGGGCCGAACTTATTTCAGATCAGGCGGAGCGGGAAAGGCTGGCCGAATTAAGCCTTTTTGCCGGTCAAAAATCCAAGGCCTCCGGCGCCCATGAACCGGCGCTCAGGTACCTGACCAGTGGCTTGAGACTGATAAGCGAAGACGCCTGGGAC
>JADFXK010000545.1 GCA_015233625.1 Deltaproteobacteria bacterium
CTGATGGGTGATGATTTGCTGGGGCAAATAGCTTTAGCAAACTCCGACCGGGATTATACCATGGCTGACCTGGACCTGCTTAAGTCTGTAGCCGTGATATTTGCCCGAGCGATTCAACGGAAATGCATGGAAGAGGAGCTTAAGGAGGAGATCGCCAGGAGAAAAGACGCAGAAGATAGGTTAAAAAGAGCTAACGACCAACTGCAGATCCTGCTGGAAGACAAAAATGCCCGCCTCATCAAGGCCAGTGAGATACTTAAAAAAAGTGTTGAAAGATTTGAGAGTTTTTCAAAGGAAGATTGAGTGGAGGGAAACGTCGGATGAAAACCAGAGCACGACCGACGCGGGCGCCTCTAATTGGGTGTTTGGTCATGGTCACGGAGGGAGGAACAGTTGGATATAGATAAATTTGGAGCCTGGCTGATGTCGGTTCTATTTCGTCCATTGTTCAAATCTCGTGAAGAAGGACAGGACTCGACCAGGGATAATCCGGCGGATCCGGCAGCCCCGTTTTCGGACACGGATGACCAATCCGAACTGCTTACCCGGCGTACTCTATCTGTTTCCGAAAAGGGGTCTAAGCTCAGAGAAATTCTTCATTTTAGTCAAGGGACAGAGTCTGAATTAGAGGCGGCCGCGTCAATCAAGGACATAGCCACCTTTTTCGGTGAAGTTTTCTTATCCAGATTCAAGATGGTTCAAGAAATCGGGCTGCTGAATCCGGAGGCGGTCGCGACCCTTGAAAGAATCAGCCAGGCATTGGAACATGTTCAGACGAAACAAGAATTTTCAGGCAACTTAGTCCAGGAAAACGAAACGCTGAAAAAGAAATTAGAAGAGCTGGAGGCCCATTACCTCAGTCGAGGGATCGTGACCGACCGAGAGTTGCACCTGGAAAAAGAAATCAGTTCATTACGTCGAAGGGAAAGAGAACTGAAGTTGCAACTGGACAGAGAGAATAAGAAAGTCGAGGCATTGCGTCCCATCCAAGAGCTGGCTAAGACTCTATATACGAAGAATAGCTTATTGAACGCCAAACATCAGCACCAGGCCGGTCTCATGCAGGCGCTCATCACCGACAACCAGAAATATCAAGATCTGACGGCCAAGGCGGAGAGCTTCAAAGATGAAAACATGGCCTTAAAGATGGAACTTGAAGAAAAGCCAGGATTGTTCGACCGGCTCAAGTCTCTTTTCACCGCAGATAGTCCCACGAATCAACCACTGGAAGAACTCATCAAAAAACATGATAGTCTGGAATCAGAAATCGTAGAGAAGGGATTCGTGGTCGAAAACATGTTGCAGTCGTCGGGTTCTGATTTAGTGGACACCGTTGACAGCTTAGAGGAACAAAACGTCGTTTTAAAGCGATTGATTCAATCCCGAGCGGAATTAGACGGTCTGGCCAAAGAGCATGAAGCGGGCGAACGGTCCTATGACAAAATAATTCAACATCTCGAAGCGGAAAACCAAGACCTGAAGCAAACCATTATTTCCAGGCAGGAAAAAATCGATGTATTTGAGGCCGATCCTGCCCAACAGCGATTAATGAAAGCATTGGTCCAGATGAGACATGAGAATAGCCAGTTGTCCATGCAACTGAAAAGTAGTTCCCAACTCGTTGAACAATTAGAAGATGAAAAGAAGGTGTTTTTACCAAAATTGCACGATCATAGACTACTACTTAAAGAAAACAGCCAGTTGAAGACACGTGTACAGTATTTGAAACAATTGGGGGAATCTTCGACACAGCTTGAAGCCAAATACAAGTCTTTGAAAAAAAATAATTCAGCTTTGAATAAGGATAACCAGGTCCTTACGGCTGAGAATCAAATTCTGAAGAAAAAATTGGACAAAGTCTCAGGTGAATATAAAGCCTTGATCAAAGAGTATGAGAGTATCTTTCAGGGACATTAATTAGGCTGAACCCCTTTTGTTGGACGTTGAACAGCCTGGCCAGGCAAGGAAGATTTTATTAAGATGGAGGCCAGGCCTCGGTGTTATTCTTTGTTAGAAGCACGTGAGTTCGATGAGTACGACCAGCGATTAGAGTCAACTCCATTAATATTTAGGAATTACTTATTTGAATAGTTACTATCAAATATTTTTTAGTATTAAGGAGTCATACAATGACAGGAAAAAATCCTAGTCAAAACAAAGGTGAGGGTCTGCGCCAGTTGGCAGAGGGAAAAGCCCTCAGCGATATCCCCGCGCCGGACCTGGAGGCGCTGTCACCCGAAGCGGCCCAGCAGTTATTCCACGAACTGCGGGTGCATCAGATCGAGTTGGAGATGCAGAACGAGGAGTTGCGCCGAACCCATGTGGAACTGGAAACCTCGCGAGAGCGGTACTTTAACCTATACGATCTGGCCCCAGTCGGGTATTTCACCGTAAGCGAAAAAGGATTGATCCTGGAGGCCAATCTCACGGGTGCTACCTTGTTGGGGATGCCGAGAAATCAACTACCCAAGCAACCGCTGAGCAGCTTCATCTTTTCCGACGATCAGGACGTCTTCTACCATAATCGCCGGAAGCTTCTCGAGACGGGTGAGTCGCAGGCGTGTGAGCTGAGAATAGTCCGCCGGGACGGCACACTATTCTGGGCGCGGCTGGAGGCAACCGTAGTCCAAGATGGCGAAAACGAAGCGCCCGCGTGCCGC
>JADFXK010000546.1 GCA_015233625.1 Deltaproteobacteria bacterium
TCGCGTCTCTGACCGTGGGCATGATGGGCGGGATCTATCCGGCCCAAAAAGCTTTGACTATCCAGCCGGTGGATGTCATCCGGGCGTGACCGGGCGACAACTTCACCTTGATATCCCAGAGGAGATGGCAATCCGGCGCCTGACTCCATCGTTTAAAACAAAATATAATTTATATCAGTTGATTACAACTTTAGTGTCTGCCCCTGAGGGAATAAATGGCCAGAATCCTGCTTGCCGACGATGAAGCCGTTTTGATCATGCAGTTGAAAAAGCGTTTGGAGACCTTTGGTCATCAGGTGGTCGGAACCGCCGCGTCGGGAGAAAAGGCCGTGGAACTGGCCAGAGCCTTCAAACCCGACTTGATGTTGATGGACATCGTCATGCCGGGCGGCTTAGACGGCCTTGACGCATCCGAAATAATCAAAGGTGAATTGGACACCCCGATAATATTCATGAGCGGTCATGCGGATGATCACGTTTTAGAGAGGATAAAAAACGCACAACCGGATGGATTCATCGTAAAACCAATCAATGAATTTGAACTTAAAGTGACGGTTGAAATCGTTCTGGGTAAGATAGATCAGAGTAAACATTTTAAGAAATACCGGAACCATCTGGAAGGGCTGATTGAGAAACGTACGGCTGAGTTGGAAGCGTCGAATGCCGAATTGCAGATTGAGATTACCAAAAGGGAACAGGCTGAAAAAGCGCTTGAGCGGTTATGCTCCGCGGCCGGGAGTAACTGTCCCAAGTGCCACTCCGCTATTCCTTCCGGAGCCCGGTTCTGCCCTCATTGCGGTGACCAAATAGTCAAGTTTAATAAGTGCCCCCAGTGCGGTAAAACCCTGCCGCCGGAAGCCAAATTTTGCATGATGTGCGGCGCCAAACTGGAGAAACCGAAGAATCGCTGCCCCGACTGTGGCACGCCGGTACTGCCGGAAGCCGGATTCTGCAATAATTGCGGGGCAAAGTTGAAATGACCACCTGTCCGGGGAGGGCCGCCCAGGGCGTTGCCGCGGGGCTAACTAGTTCGCCCCGTTGGGGCTTACCTGGAAGGCTATTCTATAAAAATCTCATTCGGTTGCGCTGGGAGACCACGCTCTGGAATTCGGCAAGATTAGTCGGATTAAGGTAAAGGTTACCCCTGCCCTTCTGCAACAGCTTGGAATTCAATAATTATCTCCGTACCTTTGGATCGATTAATCTTCATCCGACCTCCAATTTGATCGATTAATACTCCAACCAATTCCAAACCCAGGGTATTGGAATTAACTACATCCACGTCCTCCGGAAGTCCCACCCCATCATCTTTAACCCTTAGGGTCACCAATGTTTCGGCTGTTTGCCCCATGGTAACTTCAAGTGTTCCTCGGCCATGGCCTGGGAAGGCGTATTTTAGGCAATTGGAAACCAGTTCATTGCAGATAAGGGCGCAGGGGATGGCCTGAGTTATGGTCAGGTAGACATCCGGGGCTTTGATCAAGGTGCAGATGTGTTTCTCCTGGCAGGCATATAAATCGCACAAATGTTCCACCAAACGCATCAGATGTATTTCCATGTTGACCGAGGTGAATCTCTCGCTTTGATACAATTGGCTATGCACTATGGCCATAGAATGGATTCTGGACTGGGCGTCCCGCAGGAGATTTCGACACTCTTGCGTCTGACTTTTCATCCCACTCAACTCCAGCAGGCCGGACATGATCTGGAGGTTATTCTTAACCCGGTGGTGGATTTCTCTTAACAAGGTGACTTTTTCGTTGAGAGAGGCCCGAATATATTCCTCTTTCAGCTTAGTCTCGGTGACGTCACTGATGGAAGTCACAAACCCTTTTAACACGCCCCCATCTCCGAAATCCGGCAAATAAGTCCCGCTAACATAACGAAGGCCAAATTTGGGATGGATAATCTTGGTCTCGAATTGAACCCGTTTCCCGGATAATGCCTCTTCAAGATATGGTTGAAAGTCTTTATAAATATCTTCAGGAAAGAGTTCCTTGACATTTTTTCCAGTTATCTTGTCGAGTGAGTATCCGGTCCAGTCCTGGTAGGCGCTGTTATTAAAGAGATACTTTTGGTTACTGTCGATATAGGCCACAAGTGTCGGTAGGGCGTTGGTTATCATCCGCAACTGAGTTTCGCTCTGGCGCAAAGCTTCTTCGGCCCGTTTGCGGCCCGTAATATCTGTCCCAAACACGGCGAATCGAGCTACACTGCCCTGCTGGTCAACCACGGGATGAATTGTGACATCAAAAAATCGTCCCAGATACTCTTTTTCGAAATGCACAGAGTCTCCTGGGCATATCTCTTCTTGACCTTGCCTGGTGAAGTTTTGAATCACACCTACCGGAAAACACTCTTCCAACCGCCGACCGACCATTCCTTCGGCTTTCTTGTCCAAAAGCCTGGCTCCGACTTCGTTAACCGCGATAATGACGCCCGTGGTGTCCGTCAAGAATGCCACGGCGGGGGACGCATTCAGGAGAGTCCGGGCCGTTTCTTCACTCTCCCTTAGCTGTTCAACAGCGCGTTTCCTATCTTCGATGTCTTCTATGAAACCTTCCAAATAGAGGACCCGGCCATCTTGATCTTTGACCGCCCAAGCATACAGGATACCGGTGAACGTAGTTCCGTCCTTACGCCGATAGCGGTTTTC
>JADFXK010000547.1 GCA_015233625.1 Deltaproteobacteria bacterium
TGTGGGCCGGGCTAAACAGGGCGCGGCGAAAACCAGCCGGAAGGACACGGCCATCTGCCTGGTCGAGCGGGGCATGGAAGAAGGCAGTAAGATCGAAATTCAGGACAAGACATTTCAGGTTTTAGCCAATCAGCCGGTAAGCTTTGATCTTTATAGTTCCAGTTTTCGGACCGGAGACCGGGTGGGCGATGTCATTTCCGTGGACGATACCTTGACCGCCATGCCCCCTATTCTCACCGTCATTCAATTCGGTAAAAAAGCCCAGGAGACCTCTGTGCCGGTCAAGGTCGAGGCCGGACTGACCGAGGTGGGGACGCTGGCCCTGTGGTGCCGGTCCATCCGGAGCAATCATCGCTGGCGACTACAGTTCCAGCTTCGGGTGATGGAATCAATTGGGACCCTTTCGGACGCCATGGTCTTTGAGGAATCTACTGTCGACCGGGTGCTGGAAATGGTCCGCGATGTCTTTTCAGACCGGGCCCGGAGCGCCTCGGCTGAGAATGGTACCGATATTCCCCCCGAAGGTCTGGCTCAGGCCATTGTTGGTCTGGTGGGACGGTCCAAGGAAAAATGGCCCCTTAATTTTCTACGCCGGTTGGCGGATCGACTCATGTCTATCTCGGCGGCCCGGAAAATCGGTCCGGACCATGAAGGTCGCTGGTTGAATCTCCTGGGATACTGTTTGCGTCCCGGATTCGGCGATGCCTTAGATGAACATAGAATTCAAAAGTTGTGGAAAATTTACCGCGAAGGGCCGATCAATGCCAAGAACGTTCAAGTCAGGTCGGAATGGTGGGTCATGTGGCGGCGGGTGGCCGGGGGCCTGAATGCCACCCAGCAACGTCAGATCATGAATGACCTGGCCGGACTCCTCAAACCAAAAAGAGGCGGCGAAAAGATCCGACTGACGCCCCAGGAGCACATGGAAATCTGGATGGCCACGGCCAACCTGGAACGGTTACCGGTACCTGAAAAAATCACCTGGGGCCGGATGCTGATGGATGACCTGAGTCCCAAGAAGAGCCGGCCTCAGTACTGGTGGTCGCTATCCCGAATCGGCGCCCGGGAACCACTTTACGGGCCGCTGGATTTGGTCGTCCCGTCCGATGAAGTGGCCGACTGGATTGATATTATTCTATCCAAAACCTGGCGCAATCCCAGAATCACCGGCCAGGCCCTGACTCAGTTGGCCCGCCTGACCGGGGACCGCAAACGGGATGTGGACTCGGACGTAATCAAGCAAATCATCGACTGGCTCCGCCCCCATGACTGGTCAAAACCATTGATCAGGGTGCTTCAGGAAGTCATCCCCATCGCTCCCCAGGAAGAAAGCACCATTTTCGGGGAGTCCCTTCCGGCCGGACTAATCCTGCATTTTGACCAGGCAAAGAAATAACCGTCAAATATGCCATTTCCACTGAGCCGGAAACCCCATCCGGAGGTCGTCGAGACCTGGCTGGAGTCACCGAGGTCGGCTGAGACGATGCGGATTCATCGTGACGTTTATCCTATCAGATAACTTCCCTGCCCTGGTGAACGTCGTAGGCCGGTAGCTTAAGGAAATTAATTCTTTTGCCCCGCCTGTTCTATTTCCGTCACCTGAACGTTGAAAAAATGCTTGCAATTCGCGGAGAAGTCATTTAGAGAGGATATGATTGTCGTTGTTTTTTCTCTTGCCGGCGACGACGGCCAGCCGGAGCTGAAGTATTATATCTAAAATTACGGCTATTCCACAGGATGACCAAACTAACATTTTATCCAACCCGCGAGCCTCGCCTATTACGACGAAACAATCGCCCGGCCTTGTTGAGGAGACAAATGATGATGGAGTTCGTTGAAGGCTGCCGAATTGATAAGCTGCCTTTAATGCTTTCTGAAGTGGCGCACTTAATCTACCTCGACGGGCCATTGCTCTCTCTTGTAAAAAACGATCATGACGAAACCTACGTCCAGTTCTGGTGTGATGCGGACGAACAGACCAATAGGTGGCTCTTTTTCCGTATAACCAATCATCAATTAGTCGGCTACCTGACCCAAGAGGTCACTTTGCATCATCTGGTGCTAAACCCGCCGGATGGCTTCTTGTATATGGTGGACATGGACGCGGAATCCAACCAGACCAGTGTCTCTTTTGTCCTTCCCTCCGCCCTGCCTGAAATCTACCTGCCCCCGGAAGAATCATATTACGACGTCGGCTCACAGCTAGATGATCAAGAAAAAATATCCCTATTTGATCATCTTTTGGGTGGGCAAACTCCATCTGAATCACAAGAAATCTCAGGCATCAATTATATTCCAGACGACCCCGCCGAACCCAGGATGGAATTAGATTGCCGCGCCGCAAGAGTAGCTCCCGACAGGCTGGGCCACATCAATAAGTTGTCCCAGGCTCATTACTGGCACTAACCGCGTCCTGGTTCATGATACCGGTTTAGACCGTTCTACGTCGGCCGGGCAAGACGTGCGTCGGAGCTGGATACCGTCCGGAAATGATATATCTCAAGATCGGATGATCGTAATTCAACTTCCTTCGTCCCCCATCGAGTCTGGTCAAGATCATAACCGGCTGAAAGGTCAAACTCAGCCTCGGTCAAACCGGATATTCATTAGTGTTACGCCAGGGTGAACTCTGACATTGTTTCAGAATTGTCAAA
>JADFXK010000548.1 GCA_015233625.1 Deltaproteobacteria bacterium
GATGACCACGGTGTACTTGTCCGGGATGATGACCGTTGTTTTGGCAGTTCGGACATTGGTGCTGGGGGCTAAAAGGACAGTCCCACCCGCACCGGGGACGGTCTTATTGATGATATTCTTGACCTCTTCTTCCACGGCCAGCCTGACCATCATATTTTTGGTAATATGCGGCGTGACTTTAAGAGTGATACCCACGTCTTTGTAGTCAAAGCTTTGGATGGCCCGGTCCGTGGTGGCCGTCCCTTGATCGACCCGAGTGGTAAAGGGAATGTTCTGGGCCACCTTGATAGTCGCCTCTTCATTATCGGTGGTCAATATCTGGGGTGTAGACAACACATTAAAATCCGTGTCGCCTTGGTTGGCTTGAACCAGGGCGCCCAATGAAGGGAAAGTCACTCCTCCGTAAGTGATGGTTTTTCCAAGCACCCCCAGAGCGAACCCGGCCGGAGCCTGAAAAGTGGGAGTGGTTGATTCCAGGTTGCCCAGGATGGTGCCCATGGCCCCGGTTGTACCGGCCGTGGAACCGCCGAACCAGTAGCCCTTACCCCCTCCGGCATTATATTCATTCCCCACCAGCCACTCCACCCCTAACTGGATGTTTTTGGCTGTGGTTACCTCCACAATCAGACATTCCACATAGACCATGGACCGGGGAATATCCAACTTGCCGATAACCTCGGCCAGGGTGGAGTACTCTTCCGGGGTTGCGGTAATAACCAACGAGTTGGTGGCCTTATCCGGAGTGACTTTGACGTCTTTGGAGATGACCGGAGGCTTGCCTTTTTTCGGATCCTCGCCCTTCCCAGGCAAGTCGGCTATGACCTTGGCGATATCTTCGGCCACGGCGTTTTTGAGGTAAAACACGTGAATATTGGACCGACCCTTGGGCGTTTTAGCGTCCAAGCTGGTCACCAGATCCTTTAAACTTTGCGTATCTTGAGGCGGCGCCATAATTATGACGGAATTAGTTCGTTCGTCCGCAATCACCCGGACCGAGGTGGTCTGGCCCGCGGGGGTCGCGCCGCGAAAAACGCTGCCGGCCGACTTGATGCCCCGTTCGGCCACCTCTTTGACCTCCTTAGCGATGTCTTTGGATTCCGCGTGCTTCAAGTGGATGACAGTTAAGACGTATTCAAATCCGGCTACGTCAACTTCTTTGATAATGCCCAGGATACGCCGAACATTGGAGGCGTAATCGGTTACGATGACCGTATTGGTCGGGGGATAGGAGAGAATCGAGCTGTTCCGGGAGATGAGAGAGGCCAGCCGGTTCTTGATTTCTTCGGCATCAGTATGCTTCAAGGGAATGATCTGGGTGATCATCCGGTCTTCTTCACCGGCCCGGCCATGGTCCCGCGTCCGGATCTCCACGTCCTTTTCCCGGGCTTCCCGAGCCGCGACTATCTTGATGGCGCCGCCCGCTGAGAGGGTAGTAAATCCATTAACTTCCAGAACAGACAGAAAGACCCGGTAGGCTTCCTCCACGGTGATTTTAGTCGGGGAGACAATGGTTACTTCACCTTTGACATTGTTATCCAGGACGAAGTTTTTACCGGTGATTTTACTGATGAACTTAACCAGGAGTCGGATATCCACATTGTTGAAGTCCATGGTGATCATAGAGTCTTGTTTCCCGGCCGAACCCCTGGAGGCGGCTGAGGCATCAGTCGCGCCTGCCTGGCCGGAGGTTTCGGCATCAGGGATTTTGGCCTCTTTCGTCATTCTGGCCGCAGTCGCGTCGGGTATTGGAGGAAACCCGTGAAAGATGACCAAGGCTACGATTAAACTGATTAAGATCTTGATATTCATATCCCCTCGACAGTTATCGGGTTGGATTGACGACTGTTTTGAATTCCGGTAAGTCCCTAAGTTGTTTCAAGTCCGGATCATTTCGGGCGGACCTGGCTACTTCGGGGTCCAGGGAGGCGGCTTTCCGGAGCAATGACATGCCTTCCCGGAGGTCGCGCTGTTGCACCGCCAGGCAGGCGGAATTGTAGTAGGCGTCGGCATAGCCGGGATTTAGGGTGATGGCCTGATCGAATTCCATCTTGGCCGCGTCGATATCCCCCTGCTTAAGATAGACAATTCCCAGGTTATTGTGAACTCGCGGATTTTTTGATTCCAACTTCAGGGCCCGGCGGTATAGTTCAATGGCCTGGTGATGGTCATGTTGGTTCACGAAGACCAGGTTGGCCAGATTGACCAGGGCCTGGTGCAGGGTCGGATCCACCGCGACGGCCTGCCGGTACAGAAACTGAGCCTGGCGGGTTTCCCCCTTTGCCTCCAGGTCCACGGCTTTGTTGTAAAGTTGTGTGCCTGCAGGTACCGCGGAGCGCGAAGCGGAACGTCCACCGGGTTTCCCACCGGGTTCTGCGGCCGGGTGCTCGGCCGTCAGTGTTGCTTTAGAAGCGGCCCCGGACGGGGCAGGCCCTGTTTTACTTGCCGGATCGGGCGTGGTGTTACGTTTGGAGGCTTCACGGCCGGTCGGAATGGGGGAATCGGCCCTGCGGTCAATGGCGGCGCCTCCGCCGGCCGGGGGTTGATTCCGGGTGGATAAGCCCTGGCCAGGTAATGCTGGAGCCGTCTCGGAAGCGTTTTCCTGGGATTGACCGGCCAGAGGATCTGGATCCTGTTTTTC
>JADFXK010000549.1 GCA_015233625.1 Deltaproteobacteria bacterium
CTATCGAACCTTTGCGGAAACTTGCCGGTAACCTCGGGCGCTGGGTCGCCAATAACCGGGGCCTGATCGTCAGTCCCTCGTATCATATCAAACGAATTGCGGAAAGCAAAAAATGGACTTCGGCGGGGGAGAATGAGGGTCACACTGAGGCGGGCAACCATAGCCTGCACCCCGACTCGGTTCCCCTGGTCGCCGGTCGGCAGGATGGTCAGGTAGATGGTCAATAGGATGGATAGCCGGTCGGTCGGGTGGTCGGTCAGGTGGTTTGACGGCAGGATGGGTACAAGGCATCTTGACTTTTCTTCCTGGATAGTGTAAACTATAGTTGTCAAAATTGATCATGACTAAGTTAAAGGCAGAGGATATGGGTTGGGAAGGCTTAAAGATTAAGATGTTAATAAAAGATAGGGGCTGGACGCTGCAACGTCTGGCCACTAAAATCGGCGTGTCTCGTCAAAGTGTGACCGATTGGATCAATGGGCAAATCCCCAAAGGCCATCACCTTATCTCTTTATCTCAATGTCTGGGAGTCACTCCTGCAGATCTATTCACCCCAAAACCGGACGATTCAATCTCGGTCCCGGCCCACCGCAAGAGAGGGTCGGCTAAAATAAAACCGGCGACTACGGCTGAAGCGTTTAAACTGGCCAAAGAGTATAAGAGCTTATTTTTTAACGACGCAGCCGGCGCCAGATTGACTGATGTCTGGAAGCTCGAACTTGGTGAAGCGACGCCTGATCCCCTTTCCATTAAATCAATCGCCCAAGAATTACGTTCAGAATCAGGCATCAGCCCAGACAACCCAATGAATTATAGGTATGTCTTCAAAATGCTGGACAAGCTTGGCCTTGTTGTCATCTTTAGAAATTTTCACGAGCCGAAGACATACGCATTCTATTCAAAAATTTATGGACGTCACGTTATCTTTGTCAATACAGACACTAACATTATGGATTTAATCTTCGCCTTGCTCCATGAAGCCGGGCATGCCTTGCTGGATAGGAATGGAGAGACATTCAGTGACGAAGATGAATCTGTTTGTGATCACCTGGCCGGGTATGTCCAATTTCCAGACAGCTATGTGGACGATACTTACGAGTCTATCAAGGGCCTGACGCCGGGTGAGCAAATTAATAAGCTGAAATATCGATGTAGAAAGTATGGACACTCTTTGCACGGCGTTGTAACTAAAATTAAAGGGATAAATCCTGTTTTTGATCTGAGCGTACACGGCGCGGACACCAATCTCAAGAAAGAATTTCCGTCCATGGGTCAAGTTCTGTTTGAAACGAGCGACGCCAGAGAGTATGTGGATAAGCTATTCAACTTCACCCCAAGTTTCATGAAAATTATTATTTCCCAACTTGATACCCTAAGTTATAAGAAATTAGCCGAGTTGCTTGAACTGGAAAGCACCCTGGACGCCCTGGAGGTACACGAAGAATTGACGCGGCGGAAGAAGGCCGGCAGGGATAATATATGCTAAGGATAATATATGCTAACTATTTGCGATACGTGCAGCACGATGATGGTCATCAGGATCGCGCCTCAAATGTACACAGGTGAGCCTTATGAATGCGAAACACTGATAGAGATAAGACATGAAATATTAAGAACCCAGAAATTCAAAGAGAAATATCCTTGGCGGAAAGAATTTAAGGATAAGATTCACGCCCTATCCGATACGCAGGTAAATACCGGCGGCTTTAAGAATTACCTGGACGTGATGCAGATACTTTTGAAAAATATCACGATTGATGAGGCAACCGGTAAAGCCTTCAATCTCAGCCAGGTAGACCAAAAAATTTTGGCCCGAGCACTGGACAAGCAGGCCGCAATTTGCACCGGTGATAAGGGGTTGATCAGATTTGCGAAACAAGAATTTGAATTTACAAACATTATTTCTTCGTTGGGGTTAGTCAACATTTGGTTGCGCAAAGGACTAATTCAATTGAATGATGTCCGTCTTGTCTTTGATGACTGGAAAAAGCTCGGCGAGGCCTCCCAACCCCAAGAAGACATCAAGGCATTTGAGAAATTGACCCGAATGAAATATAGCGGAGTATAGCCGACCTGGAAACATCTGAACCGTCATTGCCCTGATTAAAATAAAGACTATGATTAAAGCAAAATACCCCTCGTGTTTTCGGCCGGGGGAAAAGCCGCCTGGAGAGGCCGGGCATACTTAACCGCGGCTAGGGGTGACGAAGTAACGTAAACCTCATCGTTAATCAGTGAAATCATAGCTAATCAACGTAATCATAGTTCAAACAGTGAGGGGGGCGACCCGCTGGGCATCCTTCTGCCCATCCTGCTGGGCATCCTTCTGCCCATCCTGCTGGGCATCCTTCTGCCCATCCTGCTGACCTATAAACCACCAGACTTCCCAGGGCGTTGCCGCTGGGCTAACCTGGTGCGCCCCGTTGGGGCTTATTCGGAATAGTCTATTTAATGTAAATTCGACAGATGCCTCGCAACCCGCAACCCGTCAACCCAATGTCATTAACTTAAGGATTCTGAGCGTATTTTTAACCATGTCCCCAGGGTGGCGCTTCGCTGACCCTGGGCTATATTGGGTAACCCCTCCGGGGTATTAGGATGGTGGCCCAACTTAAGGTGTT
>JADFXK010000054.1 GCA_015233625.1 Deltaproteobacteria bacterium
GAAACGAAAAAAATATCACGCTAAGACCAGTTGAATGATCATAGTGGCCAGAGTTTGCTATGTTCCATCAAAAGCTATCCTCAATCCGAATGTGGCAGGAAGAAATCTATGACCCTGAACGGCATGTGCCAATCAATTCAGAAATGGACCCTATTCTGATGCTGCTGCGTCCAGTATCCTGACATCAGGTTAGGGTATACTTCAACATGACAATATCCTTTGGCGTACAAGCCCGATGACAGTGCAAAGCATGGCTTGATTATGTTTGTGCGGGCAGGAACACACGTACGATTTTTTTCTGAGACGACGCTTTAAAGATTTCGTGGAGTTGGGCTTATAACCCCAGCTTTGGACGAAGCGCGAGCTAGAAGCGGCTCAAGCCAGGGCGTTCCGTGAGAACCGAGAGTACATCCTGCCCCTTCGGCTTGATGACACTACGTTGTCGGGAGTAGATGACACTGTTGGGTACATTGACCTAAGAATAGTGTCTCATGAAGGGGTCGTACGGCTGCTTATCGAAAAGTTCCAGCGATCTCGTGCATGAATTTGTCAGTGTCTAATAGCCGCCTGCAAAGGGACGCGTCGAAAGCAGCGCGCCTCTATTTTGGATCCGCCCCAATTCATCCTATCGCTACCGGTGTGAAGTCCTATTGATTCTGTTCAGTCAAATGAAATGATTTTGATTTTCCGGCCATCCCCCGGACACCTCGCTGCGCATCCATCTGACCGACCAATTGGCCATCCTGCTGTACGATCCCTGGCCATCCTTATATCAACCCTCCTGGACACCTCACTGACCAGCTTGCTGAGCATCTATTTGGCCATCTACCTAACCAACCACCTGATCATCCTGCCGACCGACCGACTGCCAGATCACATGAACATCCATCTGCCAGACCGGCTGATCATCCTTATGGACTATAAACAACCAGATTTCCCAGGGCGTTGCCACTGGGCTAACCTAGTGCACCCCTTTGGGGCTTGTTCGGAATTGTCGATTATAGATTAGCCGGATGCCTCGTCAACCCGCAACATGACCATCCTGCTGACTATCCTTATACCCATCCACATGGCCATTCAAAGGACCGACCTGCTGGCCGACCACATGAGCATCCCGTCTGATTGACGATGATGCTTGTGAGAGTTCTTCATCCGTTGAAATGGTTTCATGGTCAAAACGAAAATACCCCCAGGCCGACCCGGTGGGTCCAACCTGAGGGTATTCTGCTTTCCTCATAGCCTTCATTTAATCAGCGTAATCAAGGTCAATCAACGTTATCACTGTTCAGACGATGAGGCTACCGAAATGCCGGTTTACTTCGGACTGATGGTGATGGTATAGACCGCGGTGACGATGTCGCTGGGGTTCATGCCGGACTTGAAGGCCCTGGCCTTAATGGTGGCGTTGCCGGAGAGTTTAATGGGGCTGGTGTAGACCGGAGAAGCTGTGGTCGGGTCGGTCCCGTTAGTGGTAAAGGTGATGGTCGCCCCCGGCGTGGCGCAGGACAGGGTCACCATCTGGGCGGAGGTATAGCTTCCGCCTGGAGGGCTGAACACCGGAGCGGCCGTTTTAGCTTGCGGGATGGTGATGACATAGACCGCGGTGGTGATGTCGCTCATGTTCATGCCGGATTTGTAGGCCCTGGCCTTAATGGTGGCGTTGCCGGTGAGTTTAAAGGGTCCGGAATAGATGGTAGAGGAGCTGGTCGGGTCGCTCCCGTTAGTGGTAAAGGCGATGGTTGCCCCTTGCGTGGCACTGGTCAGGCTCACCATCTGGGCGGAGGTATAGCTTCCGCCTGGAGGACTAAACACCGGAGCGGCGACCTTTTGGGGCGTCGGTGTCGGTGTCGGCGACGGGGTGGTGATGGTATAGACGGCGGTGGTGACGTCGCTGGGGTCCAGGCCCGCCTGGAACGTCCTGGCTTTAAGGGTTACAGTGGTGTGGACATAGAAAGGCCCGGGATAGGCCATGGACCCTGGTACTGGGTCAGTCCCATCCCCGGTCAGGGTGATGGTCCCGCCTGTAGAACTAGCAACAGTGACTAACTGAGCCGAGGAATAGGTCCCAGGCCCGGGGGTGAACACCGGGGCGGCGGCTTTCTTAGGCATCGGTGTGGTCGGGTCGACCGCATGCCAGACCACGGCTCCCCCGAGGTAGGCCAGTTCCAGACCGGCCACATTCAGGTCCGAGTCAATCCGGACATACGCCGCCTGTCCTAATATATTGGCGCCCAGGGTCTCGGCCAACCCCACCACCCGGCATTCCCCCGAATTCAAAGCGGTCAGCGCATGGCGGCCAAGTTCATCCCCCTTGGCATTTAACGCCACCAGCGAGGGAATGGCTGAGGCGGAATTCGGGTTGACAACCATTAAAACCGGAAAGGTCTCTTGGGGGAACACCTTAAAACCTAAGTGAAGCGATGCCATGGCCGGGGTGAGGACCGGAATGATCACCGAGGCCTTACCGGGACTACTCAAGACGACCTGTCCCGTGACCTGGACGACGTTGGTGACGAGTTGAACCCAGGCCGCGCCGGCGGGAAATTTGGCCGGGTCAAGCTTGAGGGGCGTGCCGGGGGCGATGGAGACGTTATAGGCGGAGGAGAGAATTGCCCCGCCGGCGGCCCGCACCCAGTAACTAACTTGAACAGGGGCGGTTGATTGATTCGTTACTTGTAATGATGCAGTGTAATCAGACACGACGTGCCAGCCGACAAAATACATGATGTTGTAGGTGTCGGCGGACGCGGTGTAGGTGTCGGCGGAAGGGGAATCGCCTCGGGCCGTGGGGACCGCCGTGATCAGGATTGAACCGCACAAAATGGCCATCAGACAGATCATCCAGGGTCGTACGAATAAGCTTTTCATTGTTTTCCTCCTCGGTAACTGGATAGTTGCTTTCAGATTGTCGGAAGGGCCGAGTGCGCAAGAGCGGATTGATACCAATTACCATTATGATTATAAGGAAAAACAAACCGTCGATTCCTCATTCGGATGAATTACATCATAATGCCGCGCCCATAAAAAAAGCCCGTCTCCAAGCCAGAGCGCGGGCGCAAGATGTACATTCAACAGATGAGATGCACATTCCCTAGCAGCCCCGCTACCATATTCCCGGATTAGGGGAACGTAGGTCGGAAGTTTTGCGTCCCATCCTTTCGGATGGTTTGCCCTTCAGGTTAGTTGGTGGTGTGGCTTCTTTTGCATTCAACAATTGTGCCAAGCTACTAACACACGGATATTGATTAATATAATTATCCAACCGGACTTGTCTTCGAGGGGTTTTGGGTTAAATTTAACGATAGTTATTAAATATGGTAATTAGTGTTTGGTTGCGGCGGTCTTATCGGCCGTCCGGACCGGTTACTTTAAAGTCAAGGCCGTCCGTAAAGCCCGGGACACGCCCTTGACCATATGCAGACGCCGACGGGGATACTTTGAATACACCACGACACACCCTATTTTGGTGAACGCGTCCACATCATCGTCATGGGCGTAGCCTAAACACACCCAGCCGCCAACTTCCTCGCTCCAAATGAATATCTTGGCCATATTGTCCTCCTCTCGGAACGCCTGAAATGAAAAAGCTTACAGCAATTAGAACAGCAACAATCATGCCAGATAAGCAAGCCGGCTGAGACGAAGATGACGTATAATGGATAGGTTATCTTAAATGAAACAGAACGGAAGTTCAGTGGGTTAACAAATTTTGTCAAACGGGGGCCGGGAGTGGTGTCAAATAATAATTTAAAAATATCTGTTATAATAGGATGTTGCTGTTCAACAAGCGAAATTGGATGGGGTTGCCGAAAATTGTCATCCTCTGTGGAGAAAACAGGAAGTAAGTCCAGTGGGTTGGCAAGTCTTGGCGCACAGGGATCGGTCCGGTGTCAAATAATAACTGAAAAATAGCAGTTATGGCAGGATGTTGTTGTTCAATACCAGAAAAATTGGGATGGATTAGCGAAAATTTTTGTCCGCGGTGGGTGACGACCGTCTGCCAGATCTGCTGACCATCTTGATACACATCCACCTGAACATCTAAACGTTCATCCACCTGGGTATCCATCTGACCAACCGGCTGACCATCTTTATGCCCATCCACCTGGGCCTCCTACTGGTCATTCCGCTGGCAGACCACCTGAGCACCGGGCCGACCATCCTGCCGGGTATCTACCTGGCCGACCCGCTGAGCATCCAAATGGCCATCCATCAGGCCATCCTACTGGCCTATAGATCACCTGATTTCCCAGAGCGTTACCCTGGATAACCTAGTTCGCCCCGTTGGGGTTTATCCGGAATTGTCTATTTTGAATAAATTCGTCAGATGCCCGCCAATCTGTAACCAGCGGATTACCTATGGCGTTGCCCCGGCTGATCTGGTACGTTCCAGCGTGGCTTTCCGGCCTTCTTCCTGCAATAAGATGATGCTTCGGCAAAAGACTTCGTGCGTTGGCCTGTAAAATGAGGTGGCAAAATCGGGAATAATGTGGTATCAGGATCATTCATCGTAAATGGTCCACCAAAATGACAACAGGAAGTAGCTAAATTAGGTCAATTACGCGTCCGGACGAGGAATGTCGCTTTGGGACGCAACTAAACGTTATTATGGGAATATAAGATGCTTGACCGGTCCGGCGGGGTCTTAAATGGATGATCAGTACGACGTTTTTCTATGCTATAACGCCCAAGATAGGCCGGTTGTCCTTAGGTTGGCAAAGGCACTGCAAGAACGCGGGATAACGGTCTGGCTGGATATATGGGACCTTATCCCGGGCCGTCCGTGGATGCGTGTCATTCAATATCTTATTGAGAGCGAGAAGGTCCTGTCGGTGGCCGCTTTGGTTGGCCCCGATGGGTACGGCCCGTGGCAGGAAGAGGAGGTGGAAGCGTTTTTGATTTGGTCCGTCAAACATAGACTTCAGGTAATCCCCGTCCTCCTTCCTAATCAGAGGGAAGAAAAGGAACTTCCGCCGTTTCTCGGGAACCGCACCTGGGTGTCCTTCCACAAGAAGCTCTCCAAAAAGAGCTTGGATCTTTTAATAGCGGGGATTAGAGGAGACAAACCTGGCTCGCCAGCGGTGAGCCCACAGAAAAGACGATATAGCTCAAGTGAGCCAATCGTCATGCAATACAATGAGTTGCAATTGAAATTGGCCCTAACCGCATCCGACGGTTCCGAAGTGGCCGCCCCCAAGGCTCAAACCAGGCAAGCCCAGGACCAGGGAGGTTTTGATCAGGCGGAGAATGCCCTAAATCAGGCTGGTGACTTGGCTTTGGATGCAGCGAGAAAGGTATTGGAAGAGGCGAAAGAGACGGCGGATAAGAACCTACTGTCTGCTGCTGCCTCCAATGCTGAAGCAGGGAATCTGAAGATGACTCAATTGGCCTATGCAGACGCAGCATATTATTATGGTTACGCGGTAAATCTCGTCCCTCCTGGTTACGAGGAAATCAAAGCGTGTTATCTAATTCAACGGGAGGGAGCACTTAAGGGATTACAGTTGAATACTCCCTCAGTATAATGAGCAGGATGACGAAGCCTAATCAGAAGAAATCGGTATTTAACGCAGTTATTCCTACGCCTTGGTCGAAATGATAAAAGGAGACACCAAAACAGGATAGGGCAAGCGTGAAGAGAAAATACTTTCTACCACCTATGGGATCAGCTGGTCGTATCAATCTGAGCATCCTATGGTTGATCGGCCCGGCGGAGTTATAAAATGTATAATGAATACGATGTTATCCTAATCCACAATAGCCAAGACAAACCGGTTGTCTGCAAATTGGCAAACGCTTTGAAGGAACGAGGGCTAACGGTGTGGCTGGACGAGTGGGAGCTCGCTCCTGGCTGTCTGTGGCAGGAGGTTCTCGAAGAAGTGATAGAAAAAGGCCATGTTAGGGCAGTTGCTGTCCTGGTTGGATCTGAAGGGATCGGGCTGTGGCAGAAGAAGGGGGTGGAAAGTTTTGTTGACTTGTCCGTTAAACGCGGACTTCCGATAATTCCGGTGTTGCTGCCTAAGGCTCCGAGTGAGATAGTTTTGCCCTTATTTCTTCAGAATTTCTCTTGGGTAGACTTTCGCAAGGGCCTTTCCAAAAAGAACATCAACCGGCTGATTTGGGGAATTACAGGCGATAGATCGGGACAAACGACAGCCACCATGCCTACGGATGAACAATTGTCCATTGTGGCCAAACAAATGGGGGTGACAGGTGGCGCCCCATTGGATTTATATAAGAAAATAGCCGATAAAGTGGGTGTGACCGAAGCCGCCTTGGGAAATTTTTTTGAAATCATGACGCAGCAGGCAGTTCCTCCGGAGAAGTTGGACCACACTTTGCGAGAGATTGCCCGTCGGTACAATTACCTGCAGGCAAACTTAACCCAAGCCGCCACGGAATCCGAAGATGACCAAGTCATCGCCCTTAAAGTACGGGCCAGCCAAGCCTTGGACCAGGGTGATTTTGATCAGGCGGAAAACCTCCTCAACAACGCCAGTGAGTTGGAATTATCCGCCGCGGAAAAAATTTTGGAGGCGTTAAACAAAACAGCAGAAAGGCAATTCCTGGCCGCGGCCGCCTCCAAGGCCGAAGCCGGCGATTTGAAAATGACGCAATTGGCCTATGCCGCTGCGGCGGATTACTATGGCCGCGCCACTGAACTCGTCCCAGCCGGTTCTGAACTGGTCAGAGCCAATTATCTGCATCAACAAGCGGGAGCGCTTTATGATGCCGGTAAATACGCCGAAGTGGAACCACCCTTGAAAATTAGCTTAGACATCAGGGAACGGCTGTTGGAGCCGAATGATCCCACTATTGGCAACTCGCTCAACAGCCTGGCTGGGCTATACCACGCCCAGGGGAAGTATGACCAGGCTGAGACGTTGTATCTACGGGCGTTGAAGATAGCAGAGATAGCATTGGGGTCGGAGCATCCCACTCTAGCCGCGAGTCTGAACAATTTGGCCAGGCTGTACCAGGCCCAGGGAAAGTACGCCCAGGCCGAGCCGCTATATCAACGGGCGTTGAAGATCGCAGAGAAGGCATTGGGGCCGGAGCATCCCCACACATCCACGACCCTGAACAATCTGGCTGGGTTATACGTAGCCCAGGGGAAGTACCACGAGGCCGAGCCGTTATTTCAACGGGCGTTGAAGATCAGGGAGAAAGCCCAGGGGCCGGAGCATCCCGACACGGTCCAATCTCTGAACAACCTAGCGGCGCTATACTTGAACCAGAGGGAGTATGCCCAGGCTGAGCCGTTATTTCAACGGGCGTTGAAGATCAGGGAGCAGGCCCAGGGGCCGGAGCATCCCGACACGGCTGGGACCCTGAACAACCTGGACAGGGTATAACATGCCCAGGGGACGCACGGCCCTGCCGAGCTGCTATATCAACGGGCTTTGAAGATCGCAGAGAAGGCCTTGGGGCCGGAGCATCCCGACACGGCCACGGCCCTGAACAACCTGGCCGGGCTACACAAGGCCCAGGGGAAGTACGACCAGGCCGAGCCGCTATATCAACGGGCTTTGCAGATCAAAGAGAAATTCCTTGGTTCGGATCATCCCGACACGGCTGGTACTCTGAACAACCTGGCCGATTTATACAGAGCCCAGAGGAAGTATGCCCAGGCCGAACTGCTCTATCAACGGGCTTTGCAGATCAGGGAAAGAGTTTTGGGTTCGGATCTTCCCGATACGGCCGCAAGCTTGAACAACCTGGCCGGGCTATACCAGGCCCAGGGGAAGTACGACCAAGCCGAGCCGCTATGTCAACGGGCTTTGAAAATCAAAGAGGCGGTCCTGGGCCCAGATCATCCCGACACAGCCGGGACCATGAACAACCTGGCCTTGCTATACTACGCTCAAGGTAAGTATGACCAGGCCGAGCCGCTATATAAACGGGCTTTGAAGATCACGGAGAATGCCCTGGGTCCGGATCATCCGAACACGGTCACTGTCCGCAATAATCTGACTGAGGTTCAAGAATTGTTAGCCAAGGCCCCAAAGGTGATGCCGGATTAGCCGGGGCGATCGGGTTTTATAAGATTTGATCCACAGATTGCGCCGACTTACGCATATTACAAAAGATGAACGATCGTAAGAGCCTGTGGATCTTTTCCATCCTGCCGGTCGATCGGCTGGCCATCCACATAAGCATCCACCTGGCCATCCTGCTGGCACGTTACCAGCCATATTTCCCAGGGCGTTGCCGCTGGGCTAACCTGGTGCGCCCCGTTGGGGCTTAATCGGAATCGTCTATTTCAAAGAAATCCATCCTATTACCCCGTTTACGGTCGGCGAAAAGGCTTGACATTCCCGTTTGCAACAGATAGCCTCACCCCCTGTTTTCATAAAAATCCCGAAAACATCACCCCACGCCTCAACCGGCAGTACCACAGCCTCATCTTAGGCCGGTTCGGCGTCACTCCCCTACTCTCTTATGTGTCCAATGCGCGAGGCTTTCATGCCGCAAAACGAAGAAGGTCAAATCTTGATTCCAGATAGCGACAAAGAAAATAAAGCCGGACTAGAATCTCAGGCAAACGACATCGGTAACCAGCCGGCCCGGCCTAAAAAAACAAGGAAATGGCTGCTTGAAGGACTTGGCGCCGGGATAACCGTCTTGCTCCTGGCTCAGCTCTTCCCCTGGTCCAAGATCATCCCCTGGTTTAAGCCACCGGAAACCAAGACCCAGGAGGCCCATGTCTCCATCCGCGGAAATGTCACCCCGGGGAGACATGCCGGTGTTGGAAGCGGGACCATCGATATCTATGGCCCGTCTCAAGAGCGATACGACACGCTGGTCAAGGAATTGGGCGTGACCCAGGCCGGCCTAAAGAAATTCTTTGAGATCATCAAGCAGCAGCACGTCCCCTGGGAAAAGCTGGACCAGACCTTGCGGGAGATGGCCGAGCGGTACAAGAAACTCCAGCCCGACCTGGTCACCTTCCAATCCGATGATCCGAAGGTGATGGCCCTTACGGAGCAGGCCAGGCAAGCCGTGAAGCAGGAAAATTTTGCCCTGGCGGGAGAGCGACTCCACCAGGCCGCGGATAGAGCTACGGAACTGGCTAAAAAGACGAGAAAAAACTCAGATAAACAAAATCTGTCTGCGGCCGCCTTTAGGGCCGGAGCCGGGGACCTGAAGATGATCCGGTTGGACTATCGAGCCGCAGTCGATGACTATACCCGCGCCGCGCAACTCATCCCCGCCGGTTCGGATTTGATCAAAGCCGGATACATGAACCAGCAGGGACAGGCCCTGTTACACGCCGGCCAGTACCCCGAAGCGGAAGCGCCCCTAAAAGAGGCCCTGGACATCCGGGACCGGCTGTTAAAGCCGAATGATCCCCAGATCGGCGAGTCCCTAAATAACCTGGCCGGGCTATACCGGAATCAGGGGAAGTATGCCTTGGCTGAGCCGCTGGCTAAGCGGGCGTTGCAGATCAGAGAGAAAGCCCTGGGTCCGGAGCATCCCGACACGGCCGCGAGCCTGAACAACCTGGCCTTGGTCTACGAGTATCAGGGAAAGTTTACCCAGGCCGAGCTGCTCTATCAACGGGATCTGAAGCTCACGGAGAAAGCCCTGGGGCCGGAGCATCTCCGGCTGGTCGTGACCCTGAACAATCTGGCCGAGCTAGACCGCGCCCAGGGGAAGTACGACCAGGCTGAGCCGCTCTATCAACGGGCCTTGAAGATCACGGAGCAGGTTCTGGGTCCGGAGCATCTCAGGCTGGCCGCGACCCTGAACAACCTGGCCTTGCTATATGATGCCCAGGGGAAGTATGATCAGGCCGAGCCGCTCCTGAAACGGTCTTTGCAGATCGGGGAGAAAGCCCTGGGTCCGGGTCATCCCGACACGGCCGCGACCTTGAACAACCTGGCCGGGCTCTATCAAACCCAGGAGAAGTATGTCCAGGCCGAGGAGCTCTATCAGCGAACAGTGCAGATCATGGAGGCGGTCCTGGGGCCGAATCATCCCATCCTGGCGGCTTCCCTGAGCAACCTGGCCGGGCTGTACCAAACCCAGAAGAAGTACGACCAGGCCGAGCCGCGCTATCAACGGGCCTTGGAGGTCACGGAGAAGGCCTTGGGGCCGGATCATCCCGACACGGCCATGACCCTGAACAACCTGGCCGCGCTCTACTATGCTGAGAAGAAGTACGATCAGGCCGAGCCGCTGTATCAAATGGCGTTGAATATCAAAGAGAAAGCCCTGGGTCCGGAGCATCCCGGCACGGCCACGAGCCTGAACAACCTGGCCGCGCTATACCAGGCCGAGGGGAAACATGCCATGGCCGAGCCTCTCTATAAACGGGCGTTAGCGATCAAGGAGAAAGCCCTGGGGCCGGAGCATCCGGACACGGTCGGAGTCCGCAATAATCTGGTTAAGATTAAAGAATTGTTAGCCCAGTCGCAAAGGTGAAGGCGGCCGGTCCTCCGCGTGGTGAACGACGTTCTCCGTCAGGCCGCCTGCTCAGTCGCTCCGTTGACCCAGAGTTCGGATTCCGCCAGGTCGAGATTATCGTTCCAGACAATGCCGTATCCATGCGCGTCCGGATGCACATTTCGGAAAAATCCTTCATCTTTTAAAACATGGAAGGCCGGCTGTTCCAACAAAGGGTTACAGTCGTAGTAACGAACGGCTCCGTTGACAAAAACGATTTTCAAGCGATGGCCGGACAGAACTTCGACCGACTTGACTTTTGGATACTCCTCCATGAACTTACTCCAATCCGGGTAGATTTCGAAATTGCTGTGTGTTCCACATGTCCAGTAAGTCTTCCTGATGGCTTTTCGCCCACTCCATAACCAGGTTCATGGCGCGTTGAGGTAGGTCACCTTCAATCATCTCCAAGGAGCTTATGGCGAAAACGCTGTTGAATTCACCATAAAGAGCGTGGAAGTGTGGAATTCCATGCTCCTTGAAATACATCTTGATAATAATTCCATAGAATCTTGCTATCACGGGCATAAATTTATCTCGATTTCGTGGAGCGTCAGTTGACCAGGCGGATTACTGAAGCGGCCTTTTCACGCTAAGCCATGTATCAGGTTAACAAATCTGAAGACTTTTCTAAATCTCATAAAAGCCTATCTTGCAAGTCAGGCGCTGTCAAGCCTTTTTGGAAAGGAGCCGAGCCGGAGCACCGTCTATCCATCCGGCCATCCACCTGCGCATCCTGCCGGCCTTATCTGCGGTCCAACCCGCGGAGTATTCTGCTTTAATCATAGTCTTCATTCTAATCATCGTAATCATGGTTCAGACAATGAAGGCGGCGAAAACGCTTGACATTCCCATTTCCAACATATAGTCTCATCCCCTGTCTTCATAGAAATCCCGAAAACATCACAGCGCCCCTCGCGCCGCAACCGGCAACGCCAAAGCCCTATAGACCGGTTCAGCGTCGGCTCATATTCCCTACGTATCCAATGCGGGAGGCTGTTTATGTCGCAAAACGAAGAAGGTCACAGCTTGATTCCGGATAGCGACAAAGAAGATAAGGCCGGAATAGAACCCCAAAAGAGCGATAACGGCAAAAAGCTGGGCTGGCTTATAAAAACAGTGATATGGCTGTTTGGCGGGCTTGGTGCCGGGCTGGTCGTCTTTTTCTTGGCTCATTACGGCCCCTGGTCAAAGTCGACGGAGACCAAAAAACAGGAGACCAATGTATCCATAAAGGGAAATGTCACAGCGAGGGGACATGCTAATATTGGAGGGATCATCAATGAAGGCATTCCCCCGGAAGAATATAAGAAGCTCGCCATGGAACTGGGCGTAACCCAGGCCGCCCTGGGGAATTTCTTTGAAATCATGAAGCAGCAGCAAGTCCCCCCGGAAAAGCTGGATCAAACCCTGCGGGAGATGGCGGAGCGGTACAAGAAACTCCAGCAAGAATTGGCTGCCTTCCAATCCGACGATCCGGAGGTCAAGACCCTTACGGATCAGGCCAGGCAAGCCCTGAACCAGGGAGATTTTGATCGGGCGGAAGAGCTGCTCAACAAGGCCAGTCGGATAGATGAGGACGCGGCGAAAAAAATGACGGAGAAGGCTAACCTGCGGTACCTGTCTGCAGCCGCGTCCAAGGCCAGGGCCGGAGACGTCAAGATGACCTTATTGGCCTATGGTGCGGCAGCCGATTACTATGCCCGCGCTGCGGCGCTCGCCCCCGCCGGTTCGGAATTGATCAAAGCGGGTTATTTGAATCAACAAGGAGGAGCGCTTTATGATGCCGGTAAGTACTCCGAAGCGGAAGCACCCCTAAAAAAGGCGTTAGACATCGGAGAACGACTATTAAAGCCGAATGATCCCCAAATTGCCTCGGCTCTGAACAACCTGGCGGCGCTATACCAAGCCCAGGGGCAGTATGCCCAGGCCGAGTCCTTATTTCAGCGGGCTTTGAAGATCGAGGAGAAAGCCCTGGGGCCGGAACATTCCAGCCTCGCCCTAACCCTGAACAACCTGGCCGAGTTATACCGGGCCCAGGGGAAGTACGACCAGGCCGAGCCGCTATATCAACGCGCTTTGAAGATCGCCGAGAAGGACTTGGGATCGGAGCATACGGACACGGCCACTACTCTGAATAACCTGGCTTTGCTATACGAAACTCAGGGGAAGTACAACCAGGCCGAGCTACTATATCAACGGTCTTTGAAGATCATGGAAAAGGCTTTGGGTCCGGAGCATCCGGACACTGCCGCAACCATAAACAACCTCGCGGTATTATACCAAAACCAGGGGAAGTACCACCAGGCCGAGCCGCTATATCAACGGGCCTTGAAGATCAAGGAGAAGGCCCTGGGGCCGGATCATCCGAGCACGGCCATGACCCTGAATAATTTGGCCGAGCTATACAAAGCCCAGGGGAAATCCGACCAGATCGAGCCTTTATTTAACCAGGCTTTGAAGATTATGGAAAAAGCCCTTGATCCGGATCATCCCAATATGGCCAAGCCCCTGAGCAGCTTGGCCGAGCTATACCAGGCCCAGGGGAAATATGCTCAGGCCGAGCCGCTATATCAACGGGCGTTGCAGATCACGGAGAAAGCCCTGGGGCCGGATCATCCGGATACGGCCAAAACCATGAGCAACCTGGCCGGGCTATACCTTGCCCAGGAGAAGTATGCCCAGGTCGAGCCTTTATTTAACCGGGCGTTGAAGATCATGGAAAAAGCCCTGGGGCCGGAGCATCCCAAGACGGGCGGGGCCCTGAACAACCTGGCTGGGTTATATGAAGCCCAAAGGAAGTACGACCAGGCCGAGCCGCTATATCAACGGGCTTTGCAGGTCAATGAGAAAGCCCTGGGTCCGGACCATCCGAGCACGGCCACGAGCCTGAGTAACCTGGCCGAGCTATACCTGGCCCAGGGGAAGTATTCCCAGGCCGAGCCTCTATATCTACGGGCATTGAAGATCAGGGAAAACGTCCTGGGTCCGGATCACCCCACAACGGTTAAAGTCCGCAATAATCTGGCTAAGCTGCAAAAATTGTTAGCCAGGGGCCCAAGAGTGAAGCCGGATTAGCCGAGGATGTCGGGTTTATTCTTAAAATTAGGGTGAGATGGAGGTCTTGCGTCTGGTCGGGCCGCAAAGCATAACCGTTCCCTTTGAGGCGCTAAACCAAAGTTGGATGTCCGATACAAACGTCAAATAAAGAAAGGACCAACCGATGGATGAGTTGATGATGGATTTTCAAAATCGATGTATAAGTGCGCCCTTGACACTGGATGAAATACAATCTATTAGGAATCCTTATGCTTCAAACCGTAAAGGGGAAATTGATGTTGAACGATTTACAAGGGCTCTGGACAGTTTTGTGGAAAACAATGCCGAGGTAATGGCCGCCGTGTTGGTTGGGAAAGAAACAGAGGACCAATAAGGACCATCCGAGCCTGGCCGGACCCTGAACGACCTGGCGAATCTACACCAGGGCCAGGGGAGATACCCCAGGCCGAACTGGCTATCCATCCTGTTGACCATCTTCCAGACCATCCCGCTACCCGACCACCTGTCCGACTTGCTGAACCTTGAACAACCGGATTTCCCAGGGCGTTGCCACTGGGCTAACCTAGTGCGCCCCGTTGGGGCTTACAAGGAATTGTCTATTCTATAGAAATTCGTCAGATGTCCCGTCAACCCGCAACATAACCATCCATCTGGCCATCCTGCTTACCGACCTGCTGAACACCTTCCCGGCCATCCACCAGGGCATCCGGCTACACTGCCGGCCTACCCGGCAGTCCAATACGTGGGCATTCTGGTTTAATCATAGTCTTCATTCTAATCAGCGTAATCATAATTCAGACATGAGGGCCGGCGAAAATACTTGACATTCCCATTTGCAACATATAGCATTATCCCACGTCTTCATAATAATCCCGAAAACATCACCGCACCATCCATGCTCCAACCGGCGGTACCAAAGCCCCATCTTCGGCCGGTTCGGGGTCGGTTTGTATTCTCTACGTGTCCCATGCAGGAGGCTGTTTATGCTGCAAAACGAAGAAGGCCAAAGCTCGATTCCGGAGAGCGTCAAAGAAGAAAAATGCGGAACCATGAATATCTATGGCCCGTCCCAAGAAGAATACGACAAGAAATCCGTTGAGTTGGGCGTAACCCAGATTGCTCTATGAAATTTTTTTGAAACCATGAAGCAGAAGCACGTCCCTCCGGAAAAGTTGGATCACACCCTGCGGGAAATGGCAGAGAACTACAAAAAACTCCAGCAAGAATTGGCTGCCCTCAAATCCGACGATCCGGAGGTCAAGGCTCTTACGGATCAGGCCAAACAAGCCCTGGACAAGGGAGATTTTGACAAGGCGGAAGAGCTGCTGAACAAGGCCAGTGGGATAGATGAGGATGCGGCGAAAAAAATAACGGATAAGGCCAACCTGCGGTACTTGTCTGCGGCCGCCTCCAAGGCCAGGGCCGGGGACGTGAAGATGACTCAATTGGCCTATGCCGCTGCAGCCGATTACTATGCCCGCGCCGCGGCGCTCGTCCCCAACGATTCAGAACTGGTCAAAGCCGGCTACATGGATAAGCAAGGGGAGACCCTTTTCCACGCCGGTAAGTACCCCGAAGCGGAAGCACTCCTAAAGAACGCTCTGGATATTAAGGAACGGCTGTTAAAGCCGAATGATTCCAATTTGGCCGAATCCCTGAACAACCTCGCTGTGCTATACCAGGCCCAGGGGAAATATGCCCGGGCCGAGCCACTGTATCAACGGGCGTTGCAGATTCGGGAAAAGGCTCTGGGTCCGGACCATCCCGACACGGCCGAAACTCTGAACAACCTGGCGAGCCTCTACTGGGTCCAGGGGAAGTATGCCCAGGCCGAGCCGCTATATCAACGGGCTTTGAAGATCACGGAGAAATCCCAGGGGCCGGAGCATCCCAGACTAGCCTTGACCCTGAACAACCTGGCGGCGCTATACCAGGCCGAGGGGAAATATGCCCAGGCCGAGCCTCTATATCGGCGGGCGTTAGAGATCAGGGAAAAAGCCCTGGGGCCGGATCATCCCGACACGGCCTCGACCCTGAGCAACCTGGCCGGACTATATCAGACCCAGGGGAAGTATGCCCAGGCCAAGCCGCTGTATCGGCGGGCGTTGGAAATCACGAAGAAAATCCTTGGGCCGGATCATCCCAGCTTGGCTGTGACCCTGAACAACCTGG
>JADFXK010000550.1 GCA_015233625.1 Deltaproteobacteria bacterium
TTAGGACGCCAGTTTGTTCAGGGTCGTGGCCAGGCTCGATTGGGCGGGCACCAGTGCCTGCTCCCCGATCTGTAAAGCTCGTTTGTATAGCTGCTCGGCTTGGTCGTACTTCCTCTGGGCCTGATATAGATTCGCCAGGTTGTTCAGTGTCACGGCCAGGCTGGTGCCATCGGTCCCAAGACCTGGTTTTTGATCTTCAAAGACCGTTGAAATAACTCTTTGGCCTGGTCGTCCTTCCCCTGGATTTCGTATAGCCCGGCTAGGCCTTTCATAACTGCTGTCTCCTAAAAAGGTTACCTGATCGGGCCGAGAGGACATAAAAAAGCCCTTTCCCTCAGCCGTTGAGCAGAGAAAGGGTGAATGACGCCGGATGGAGACCTTTTGTCATTTTATCTAAGGTTCCAACCACACCCGGCTTCCCCACTCGTTCAAGCTTCAACACCGTGCACCGTAAGAGGCGTGATTGCCTCAGCCACCTTAGGTAAACCCTTAATCCGGGAGTGCCTGTTCTACCCTGATGCGCCGCATCTTTGGATGCTTTTGGGCAGTGGCCTGTGTGTGACACGGGAGCCTCGCCTACCGAGGATCGATCTTAGTTTTGTTTGGCCTGGCCGACCAAGCCTGATACTTTCATGATCTTGGGCAATTTAAACCCATATTTCACCTATGTCAATAGGAAAAGTGTGAAAGTCGTTATATAAAATATGATGCAGTCCAACTATTGGAAATAGAAGGAATAATGATCGATGCTGACGCAAGACCAAAAAGCCATCCGCAGATTACCCAGATTAACGCAGATTGGTTATCCTTGATCCGGCGCCCATCCGCAGGGTGTTGCCCCAGATAGCGTAATGCCCAATATTCCCAGGGCGTTGCCCTGGGCTAACCTAGTGCGCCCCTTCGGGGCTTATGCGGAATTGGCCGTTTTATGAATATTTCACGGGGTTGCGCTGTAAAATGAGGTAGCAAAAATAGGAAAAACGTGGTATCAGGAAAATTTGTCTTATAATGGTCCACGATTTGGATTAGCCCTGGATCAAGTATGTGTTTAACCGGAGAATGCCGCTTATGGGCACAATAAGCCGTTACAATGGGAATATCAGATGCTTGACCGGTCCAACGGGGTCTTAAATGGATGATGATCAGTACGACGTTTTTCTATGCCACAACAGCCAGGACAAACCGGTTGTGCGCGAATTGGGCGAGTTGCTGAAGCAACGCGGGCTAAAGGTGTGGCTGGACGAATGGGAACTTATACCGGGCGACCGGTGGCTGCAGGTTATCCAAAACCTGATTGCCAATAAGAAGATTCTGTCGGCCGCGGTCCTGGTCGGTCTCGATGGATTCGGCCCGTGGCATAAACAGGAGGTAGAAGGCTTTTTGATCTGGTCCATTAATCACGGCCTTCGGGTAATTCCGGTCCTCCTCCCTAACTCGCCGTCTGACCTAGAACTTCCGCCGTTTCTCGCTAGCCTCACCTGGGTAGACCTCCGTGAGGGGCTTTCCCAAAAAAACCTCGACCGGTTGGTTTGGGGTATAACGGGCGTCAAGCCGGAAGAGCAAACCGTCGCCCAACCCTCGGATAAACAAGTGGCCATGGTGGCCGCTCAAATGGGGGTGACCGGGGTCGTCCCCTCAGAGCTATATTTGAATTTGGCCGCCAAATTGGGCGTGACCGAAGCAGCTTTGGGGAATTTCTTTGAAATCATGGAGGAGCAGCAAGTCCCCCCGGAAAAGCTGGACTGCACCTTGCGGGACATTGCCGGCCGATACAAAGACCTGCAAGCGAAACTGGCTCAAACCAATTCCGACGATTCCGAGGTCATCGCCCTTAAGGAGCAGGCCAAACAAGCCCTGGACGAAGGGGATTTTGATCAGGCGGAGAATCTCCTCAATCAGGCCAGCGATTCGGCCCTAAACGTCGCGAAGATGGCTCAGGAAAGAATCAAAAAGGATCAAGAAATTGTGGATAAACAATTCCTATCCGCGGCTGCTTCCAAGGCCGAAGCCGGGGACCTGAAGATGACCCAATTGGCCTATGCCGCCGCGGCGGATTATTATGGCCGAGCCGCGGAACTCGTCCCGGTCGGTTCGGAATTGGATAAAGCCGGCTATATGAATCAACAAGGGAGCGCTTTATATCTTGCCGGCAAATACGCCGAAGCGGAAGCACCCTTAAAAGACGCACTGGACATCAGAGATCAGTTGTTAGAACCGAACTATCCCAAAATTGCCGATTCTCTCAATGATCTGGCGGCGCTATACCAGGCCCAGGGGAAGTATGCGCAGGCCGAACCGCTATTTCAGAGAGCGTTGGAGATCAGGGAAGAAGTCTTGGCGCCGGACCATCCAGACACAGCCACGACCCTGAACAACCTGGCCGGACTATACAGCGCCGAGGGGAAGTACGACCAGGCTGAGCCGCTATATCAACGGTCTTTGAATATCTATGCGCAAGCCCTAGGGCCGGACCATCCAGACACGGCCACGACCTTGAACAATCTGGCGGAGCTATACCAGGCCCAGGGGAAGTATGACGAGGCTGAGCCGCTATATCTGCGGGCGTTGAAGATAAGAGAAGACGCCCTGGGGCCGGACCATCCAGAC
>JADFXK010000551.1 GCA_015233625.1 Deltaproteobacteria bacterium
ACCTGGTATGGTTCCAGAAAGTTACCGCTAATCTTCCGAAATCCGGGGCCTTGCTCTACGGCAAAAAAGATGGCCCCATCCTTGTCTTGGTATCTGATGTATTTCATATCTTCGGTGAATTCTCCATCATGTCCATTGAGAGGTTAATCAATCAGTGGCATTGTCAATGAAGGAACCTGGCCGAATCTGCTCCCGAGGATTTCCAGAATCGTTTCCCGCATCGTCGCTTGCACACCTTGTTGGAGGCCCTGTTGGAAACCCTCTTGGCGACCTTCCTGGAACCATGTTTCGGCTAAACCGGGCATATTATCACCTCCTTGAATGTAGACCAAAGCCCGGCCGCCATCCGCGGTGTCCACCTCATACAGGAGGTCGGACAGTCTCTCCTTCAGATTGTCATCTACAAAAGTGTCCTTGCGCGGCTTGAGTGTCTCCAAATTAAGCTCTTGAACCACCTCACCAGGGAGGTAATTCAACAGGAAATCTGCGGCCTCCTCTTTGTTGGAGAAGACGCTTTTGAAAAACCGGTCATGGCTGTTGACAATCTCATCCGAAGTCACGATCACGCGCCCTCTTCCGGCTCAATAATATTTTATCACCACCCGATCCAGATAATCCGCAAAGACGGCCAGGTGATCGGCGATGGCCGCGGTGTCGGCCGTTTTGGCGGCAAGCTCAATGGCCAGGCCGAGTTCGCCCAAATAAATGAACCCGTAACTACCGGCTGAACCCTTGATGCTGTGGGCGATCCGCTTCAAGGTGTCAAAATCCCCATCAGCCAAACACTGGTGCATGGACCTGATATAATTCCGATAGTCACTCAAAAATTCTGGGATTAAGTCTTCCAGAATCGAATTCACCTTGACGACATAGTCTATCTTCTGCCCGATTCCCGGCAGAGTCGGCGGTTTTTCAGGCGCCGGTCGGACCGGTGTCATTTCTCGCGGCAGATCGGTCTTGCCCGCCGGCGGCGGAGAAGTCGTGGTTGCGGCACCGCCTTCGTTTCTCCTTTTCGTGACAAAATTTTGAATTGTTTTGAACAGTCTGTCTTTATTGATCGGTTTGGTCAAATAATCATTACAGCCGGCGTCCAGGCATCTTTGCTTATCCTCTTTGAAAGCATGGGCGGTCAGAGCCACGATTTCAGTCGGGGGCCTGGAGTTCACTTTTTCCCATTGCCTGATCCGTCTGGTCGCTTCAAACCCATCTGTGACCGGCATGACAATATCCATTAACACCAAGTCGTACCTGCCGACTACGAATTTTTCCACCGCCACCTGGCCATTTTCCGCCATGTCGAGACGACACAAGGTGTTCTTGAGGTAGAGTTCGATAATTCTCCGGTTACTGGGATTGTCTTCAACCAACAAAATGTCTAATGCGGGAAGGTTGATGGTCCCGGCCTCCTGGAATTCCCCGCCGGCTCTTTTGATCATGGGGTCCCTGTTTTCGGTGACATGCAGCACAGCGTCCATCAGCTCCGATCGGCCGACCGGCTTGACCAGGTAGCTGGTCAGGCCGGCCCGGTCATCACAAGGATCGTCGGAAGTAATCATCATGATTATACGTGGAGCAGCTTCCGGATTCCCCATGACTCTCTCTACCATGGCAAATCCGTCCATATCCGGCATCCGGCGGTCAACCAGCAGTAAGCCAAAAGGCTTCCCGGCATCGTGGGCCTGGGCCAGCAAATCAATGGCCTGAAGACCGTTTCCCGCCTCCGTCACCACCGCCCCCCAGTCGGAAAGCGTATTGTTTAGAATCATCCGGTTGGTCGCATTGTCATCCACGATCAGGGCCTTGAGTCCATTTACATTCATTTCAAGTTGTGGCCGCTGGTCTAAACATCCCTCCCTAACACCCAATTTCACCGTAAAATAAAAAGTAGATCCCCGGCCGGGATAACTCTCTACCCAGATCCGGCCACCCATCATCTCCACCAGCTTCTTGGAAATGGTCAGCCCCAAACCAGTGCCGCCATGTTTGCGGGTAGTGGAAGAGTCCGCCTGGGTAAAGCTTTCAAAAATCAACTGTTGATGTTCCACGGCAATGCCGATGCCCGTGTCCTCGATGGAAAACAACAGGGCTCCCGGTTCCCCCGCCTGTTCATCCGGCACCACCCGCAACACGACTTCCCCCGTCTCGGTAAACTTAATCGCATTGCCCATCAGGTTGACCAGTATCTGTCGCAACCGAGTAGGATCACCGACTAAGGTGGACGGGATTTCGGAAGCGACCCGGCAAGGCAACTCCAATCCTTTTTCGTGAGCCCGCATAGCCAGTATCTTATTTGTTTTCTCAACCAGCTCACGAAGATCAAAATCAATGGACTCCAATTCGAACTGGCCGGCCTCAACCTTGGAGAGATCAAGAATATCATTTATGATATCCAGCAAATTCTCACCGGCTGATCTGAAAGTATGAACATACTGTCGCTGTTCCGGACTGAGATTGGTCTCCCACAAGATATCGGCCATCCCCAGGATGGCGTTCATGGGGGTGCGGATTTCGTGGCTCATGCTGGCCAGGAATTCACTCTTCGCCCGATTGGCCGCCAGGGCTGCCT
>JADFXK010000552.1 GCA_015233625.1 Deltaproteobacteria bacterium
ATGAAAACTGGTGCTCATCAATTCCTTAGCATCACTCACGTCGCCGGAAACAAAATAGGGGATGCCGCATCCCCCGTAGGATATTATACTATCAGCATCGATCATGGTTACCTGAGCGTCCGGTTCGAGCCGTTTAAACCGGCAGGCGGCTTTCGGCCCCAGGGCTACGGCTCCGATGATAACGACATTCTTAGGCATATTTCTCCTCCATTAGCAAATCCGTTGGTCACACGCCGGCCCCATGAAAGGCCAAGGGTCTTCCCGAACCTCTCCTGTCGGAGTTGCACCGCTGCGGACTGATAGTATAAGAATACTGTCCACCACCGGTGGAATGATGAAACCATAAATTATTTATCTAGATTAATGGTCAGAGGAATAACGTGGATTTGGTGGGAGATTTCCTGAGTAGCCCCCAGTCGCCAATCGAGACATTTGGCGCGCTCGCCCAGCGTCTCCTGGATCTTGGCAACTACTCCCTTGACATTGATCACCGGATGACGAGAGAACACTTCCGGCAATCCATAGGTTAGGTTGCAGGCCAAACACTTGCCAGGCCGCTCTTTGAGGCGAAATTCAAAGACCAATTTCTTGGCATTGTGCTTCTTAAATTCCAGGTTAATGTCAAAGGCGCCTTCTCTGACATCTCCCAACAGGGCATCGAAAAACATGTCGGCCCGGTCTTCTGGAAACAATTTCTTTAAGGCGGTTGCGGTGAAAATATCTTTGTAGTCTTCCGTAGCCATAGTCCTTCCCTAACTAATGCGTGGCACCAATAAATTTGACGGTTATTTGAATAGGATGGCCGGGGCCGGCCGTAGCTGAAATAAATTTTAGTCAAAGACAACAATAAGGGGGGTGAAACCTCGCTAATTCAAGCAAGGTCATCTTTTACTACATCTTTGTTTCGTAGTCAAACCCAGAGTTCAAGGAAACTAAAGGTCAGCCGTGATGCGGGACGCGTCGGGCCAGTTCCACAACTGCGGCCAGGTATTGATCAATGCCACGCAGGAAAATGTCATTGTGATTAGCCATGGGAATCATCAAGAGCCTCTTATCCGGAGCGGAACTGGCCTCAAAAAGCGCCCGGCCATCCGGAAAAGGAATGATTTGGTCATATTCTGCATGAATGATCAAGGTAGGGCGCTGATATTTCGCAATTTTATCAATGTTGGCGAATCCGTCCTCTTCCCGCACCCCGAGAGCCGCCATGTTCACACCTAATAGAGCTAATAATGGAGCGGCATAGGCGAACCCGCTCTCCACGATCAACCCGTCGATCTCATCCGGATAACTCGCGGCCAGCTCCAATGCTGAGGCACTGCCCAACGATCGACCCATGACGAGGAGAGGGCCCGAATAATCGTTTTCTTTAAGCCAGCTTTTGATATAGCCAAAGACAAGATGGCAGTCACGCATCATGGAGGTAATGGATGGACGGCCCCCGGATCTCCCGTATCCCCGATAGTCGACAGGCAAAAAGTTCAGTCCGTTTTTGATGTAAAGCGGCCCCAGGTAATCATAATCGGACACTATTTCTCCATTTCCATGGAAAAAAATAATGTTTGGTCCGGCCTTATCGGCTACATGAAATCGAGCGCCCAGGGATATGGTTTCGCTCACCGGGACAAACAGATCAAATACCTTTTGGGATGACGCCGGGGGCGTGAAATCCGGTCGCGGATGAAACAACATCAGCAACACCTCCGGGCGGTCCAGCGCGGCATAATCGATCTGCGAAATATCTATCATGGTACTCTCCTGTTCAATCTTGCCGCGGCAATTAGGCCAGACCATCGGCTCCTAATCGGACCACATCATGCCTCCTCCCGGCGGGGCAAGAAATTCTTGACCGTGGTCGGACCAGGAGTCCGGGGAACGGCGGGCCAATACCTGGTCACCATTTATCTTTAGAGTTCTTCAGGTTCACCCGACGCCTTTTCTACTTTGCCCAACGACTGGGCAATGGCATCCAAGACACCGTTGATAAAGGCTCCGGATTCCTCAGTGCCAAATTTTTTTCCCAATTCAATCGCTTCATTTATCACCGCTCGGGACGGGACGTCGAGATACATCAACTCATACACCGCCATGCGCAGGGTATTCCGGTCGACCCCGGACATTCGAACAACTCTCCAATGCTGTGAGTGCTTTTGGATGATGTCGTCCAATTCGGCCCGGTTCCGGAAAACGCCCATTACCAAATCTATGGTGAATGGTCTGACTTCTTCCGGAACATCAAAATTATCTAAGAACTCGCCAATGGATTCTTCGGCGGATTGATGCGTCACATCCAATTGAAACAACAATTGAAGGGCCGCCTCCCGCGATCGTCTTCTGGTTCCCATTAAACAACCTTATGAGCTGGAGTAGTCCGAAGCCGAAATTTTATTTTTCCGTTATCTATCTTCAAAAAGCATAACCTTAGTGGACGCAAGTATATTAAGGGATATATAGAGCACACAAAAAGAAGCCTATGCCTGCTCTCATGGCTTCCGTGTCCGCGATGCATATGATTTTTGAATAGAAAAGATAGGATTTAGGTTTCTGACGACTGTAATCTAT
>JADFXK010000553.1:0-2013 GCA_015233625.1 Deltaproteobacteria bacterium
TTCGTCCAGATGGTCAAGAAGATGCGTGATGAAGGGAAGTTTCAGGGTGGCGCCGATATCGAGGATCCCCCCAAGATGTTCATCGGCGCGGCGGCCAATCCGTTCGCTGATCCCTTTGAATTACGCGTCGCCCGGCTGGCCAAAAAAGTGAAGGCCGGCGTCGATTTTATTCAGACCCAGTGCATCTATAATGTGGATAAATTCGCCAAGTGGATGGACGGGGTGCGGGCGCGGGGGCTGGATCAAAAGGTGGCCATTCTGGCCGGGATTACGCCGATGAAGACCGCGGGCATGGCCAAGTACATGAAAAATAAAGTTCCGGGAATGGATGTCCCGGATGAGCTGGTTAAGCGGATGTCCGGTGTCCCCAAGGAAAAGCAGGCTGATGAAGGAATTAAAATCTGCCTGGAGACCATCGAAAGATTGAAAGGGGTTAAGGGCGTGCGTGGTTTTCACATCATGGCCATCGAGTGGGAACAAAAAGTTCCTGAGATCGTTGAGCAGGCCGGCCTTTTTCCGAGGCCGCGGATCTAACTTCTGAAACTTCAGTTTGAATTATAACCGTGACTTAAATATAGATGATCACGAAGGAGACAAACTTATGAGCAACAAGAAACTGGTTTTAGTGGTGGATGACGATGCCGACATGGTGGATGCGGTTTCTTTAAAGCTGGAAAGCCTTAATTATAGGATCGCTAAAGCCTACGACGGGGTCGAGGGATGGGAAAAGATCAAACTAGAGAAACCTGATTTGATGATCTTAGACGTGATGATGCCGCGCAAGGACGGCTTCGAGTTGTGTAAAGAAATCAAGGCAGATCCTAAGTATAAGGACATCAGCATCATTTTGCTCACCGCCGTAGCCGACCACGTAGCCGGCACCAGTTATACTCACATGGATGGCAAGACAACCCCGGCGGACGATTATATTCCCAACCCCGTTGACCTGGATAAACTCATGCAGATCGTCCAGGATAACATGAAAGGTTAACCGCTGCGCCGTCTGACAATACTCCAGCCCCAGCCACTGAGGGATCGTCAAGTGACCTCCCTGGTGGTATTGGGGCGCGCCGGCCGAGCCTGCCTATACCAAGATCATCGCCGGTCCGTTTTCCCATCCTCTCCAGAGCCGCAGGATTGACTCTCAAACTTCGGCTTGTGTGCATCCGTGCCATGAAAACCAGACAACGCGAACAGATGTATTGGAGAAGCAAGGTCTTTGATTCTCTGTCCCTACCCACGCTCATCATGGATCCGGACAAGACGATCTTAGACGCGAATCGAATGTTCATCACCAAGTATCGCCTTGAATTGGAACAGGTTGTCGGCAAAAAATGTCACGATTTCTTCTACCATTCAGAGGATGGTTGCCCCGCCGATGCCTGTCCGCTTCCCATGGTGTTGACCGCCAAACGGGGGCACTCCATCCTCAGACAGTTGAAGACGGTCAATGGGGAGGAGAGTTGGGAGGATCGGGTCTTTTCGCCAATCCTGGGCGATACCGGCGAGGTGGACTACATTATCGAAAGCATGCGAGATGTCACCAGAATCAAGGTTCTTGAAAAAGAATTAAGTGACATTAAAGAGTTCACGGAAAAAGTCGTTCAAAGTTCGGCCAGCGGCATCATCGCCGCAAATATTCAGGGAAAGATACTGGTCATGAATCCAGCGGCCCGAGAGCTCTTCGGCTATCCCAATGACGAAGCCGTCAATGCCATCACCACGGAACAGCTCTATCCACCCGGAGAGGCCCGTGCGATTATGAAGAAGTTGAGGGATCCTCGGGCTGGTCTTGGTGGGCAAGGAAAGCTCCCGAGCACTATGATAAACATCTGCAGCGCTCAAGGAGAGCGGATTCCCGTTGAAATGACGGCCGCGATTATTTATGAGGGTGATCGGGAAGTGGCGACCATGGGGATTTTCAATGATCTCCGGGAAAAACTGGCTGCGGAAAAAAAACTTGAAGATATCCTGAAGCGGACCGCCAGCGCCGAAAAACTGGCCTCACTGGGT
>JADFXK010000553.1:2138-2559 GCA_015233625.1 Deltaproteobacteria bacterium
TCGAAGACGCCAATCGCTGCCGAGATATTGTTAAGGGCCTTCTGGCTTACAGCCGACAAACAAGCCCGATTAAGGAAATCTTTCACATCAATGATCTGGTGGAACACAGCCTGACTCTCATCCGAGATCAGAGGCTGTTCATGAATGTGAAAGTAGTCAAGGAATTTGCACAGGACATGATGTTGATCCATGCGGATAGAAATCAGCTCTGTCAGGTGGTTATAAATCTGGTCATGAACGCGGTCGATGCCATGAAGATGCACGGAACCCTGACCCTCCGCACTTATCGAAACGAAATGGCTGACATTGCTTTCCTGGAGGTTTCCGATACTGGTTGCGGAATTCCTAAGGAAGATATTTCCAGAATTTTTGATCCATTTTTCACCACAAAAGAGCTCGGCAAGGGTACGGGGCTGGGATT
>JADFXK010000554.1 GCA_015233625.1 Deltaproteobacteria bacterium
GAAAACCACCCGACCCCACCGCGGGTCGCCCCTGGGCTAACCTGGAGCGCACCGTGGAGGCTTATATTGATTACTCTAATTCATGTAAATCAAACAGTCGCCTCGCAACCCGCAACCCGTCAACCCGTAGTCCGCCCCAGTAACCGGTCCAAGGTAAAACGGCTGAGTTCATCCGCCGCCGCTCTTAGTTGTTCGAAGTCCAATTTGACTTCGGCATGGTCATGGTCTGTGGCCGCCCGTTCCAGTTTATCAGTCCACAGGGTTATGGCCGGGGCGTTCATAACTGCGGATGTTCCTTTTAGGCCGTGGGCCAATAGGGCGACTTGATCAATATCTCCCGCGGCCAGGGCGGCATCCAGGGCGGTGATTCTTTTCGGCACCGTGTCCAAAAATATCTCAAAGATTTCTTGGAGCATTTTTTCATCATCGCCATACCTGTCCCTTAAGGCCTGGATATCAAAGACCGGCAATCCGTCGGCCACCGGTTCGGCGGGTGGAAGGTGATCTTCATGTTGATCTTTGGTTAGCGCGCAATGCGGAATCAACTCCTGAATGATTAAGTTTAACCGATCAACATCGATGGGCTTGGCGATATAGCTATTCATCCCCGCGGCCAGAAAAGTTTCCCGGTTACCGGTTAAGGCATGGGCGGTTTGGGCGATAATTGGAATTTGGGGATCAAAAAGTTGGGACGAGGAAGTTCTGATGGCTTTCGTCACCTCCAGGCCGTCCATTTCGGGCATGGAAATATCCATCAAGACCAGGTCAAAGGGCCGGGCTTCCAGCTTGTCGAGGACTTCTTTTCCATTTTCAGCCAGTTCGACCTGATGCCCCTGGCGCTGGAGGACCTCGGTGGCGAATCTTTGGTTTAAGTAGTCATCTTCGGCTAACAGGATTCGGAGCGGACGCAGCAGAGTTCGTTTCTGAATTGCCTCGTTTGTCACCAGAGAGGCCACCTCTGATTCGTCAACTAATTCAAAGAATGCGGTAAAGTAGAAGGTCGATCCAGTCCCGACGACACTGTTCACCCAAATTTCACCCCCCATTAATTCCACCAGCCGTTTGCTGATGGTCAGCCCTAGGCCGGAGCCGCCGTGTTTTCTGGTGAATGAGGAATCCACCTGGGTGAAGGCCTCAAAAATTCTGTCCCGCTGTTCCGGAGGAATTCCAGCTCCGGTATCCCGGACGGCAAAAATGATCATGACGGTGTTTGTCGCCCGGGTGACGATATTTCTATTTCCATAATGGGGTACGATTAATTCAATTGAGCCTGAGGCAGTGCATTTGACGGCATTTCCAACTAAATTGGATAAAATCTGGCGGAGCTTATTCGGGTCGCCGCGCAGCTTGCGAGGTAATTCCGGAGACATTTCCAAACTCAGTTTCAATCCTTTATTATCCGCCAGGACGGTAAATATCTCGATTATCTGAGTCAGCAGACCATGCAGGTCAAAGGCCACCGATTCCAACTCCAATCTGCCGGCTTCGATCTTGGAGAAGTCCAGGATGTCGTTTAAAACAAACATCAGGTTATGGGAGGCCTGTTTGATGGATGCGGCATAGTTGAGTTGTTTTTCATTCAGCCGGCTATCCAGAAGCAAATCGGCAAAGCCGATCACGGCATTCATGGGCGTTCTAATCTCATGAGACATATTCGCGAGAAACTCACTCTTGGCCCGATTGGCCAGATCGGCGGATTCCTTGGCCTGGGCCAGTTGTTGCTCCATTAGCTTCCGGGTGGTTATGTCGTTAATAATGGCCAGGTGTAACTTGGTGTCATCCCCTTCCAGCCACAAGGGGGTTACGGTCAGTTTGGCCCAGACAATGTGGCCGGCCTGGTGAATATACCGCTTTTCCAGGATGAATTGACTGAGGTTGCCCTTTAGCAACTCGCTTATATTATTAAGATCGGCCTCAAGATCGTCAGGATACGTGATATCCATAAATGTCTTCTCCAGCATGTCGGAAACGGAATATCCGACGATATCACATAACTTTTGATTTATATTCTTGAAACGTCCCGTCTCGGTATCAAGAATGGCCACCCCCACTCCGGCTTGATCAAAGATTCCCCGAAACAATTTCTCGCTGTCGCGGATCGACTTTTCGGCCAGTTTTTGCTCGGTGATATCCACGCCGAACTTTATCCTGGCCGAAGAACCATCGATGTCGGTAAACGGATAGTCATACATCCTATAGGTCCGGCCGGTCAGCTCGTTGGTCCCTTCCCATTCCTGCCGGGCTCCAGTTTCAAGTGCCCTTAATGTTACACAATTATCGCAAGGATCAGAGCGTTGGTGCATGACTTCGTAGCATCGCCTACCCTGGGGATCGCCGAAAGTTTCCTGAAAGGCCCGATTAAAAAATTGGATGGAATAATCAGACGCCTGAAGATAAACAAATCCCGGCAGTTCATTTAAGAGAGAGAATATCCTGGTTCGTTCGGCTTTAAGTCGTTCCTCCGTCCTTTTCATCTGAATCGCCAAAGCATAGTACCCGACGACCCGCTTTACGACGTGAAGGTCTCTCTCTGAATAGCCTTCGGGCTTATTG
>JADFXK010000555.1 GCA_015233625.1 Deltaproteobacteria bacterium
AGCCGAATTAAGATTCACGGTGTCTGGGAAGACCTATCTGATTAGCCGAAAGCAGGCAGATCACAATAGGGCGAGGAGGATACAGATGGCTGTGGTGGCCCCGCAAACAGAAAAGTACACCTATGGCGATTATTTGACGTGGGAGGACGGCCAACGGTGGGAGATAATCAAGGGTGTGCCATATCAAATGACTCCCGGACCAGCGATGCGACATCAACTGGTGTTGGGAGAACTTCATTGGCAGATGAACAATTTTCTCCGGGGCAAAAAGTGCCGTCTGATCATGGCTCCTTTTGACGTGCGACTGCCCCAGGGAGATGAGGCGGACAGTCAAATCGACACGGTCGTGCAGCCGGATCTGGTGGTGGTTTGCGACCGGACCAAACTTGATGAACGGGGATGCCGGAGGGCGCCCGACCTGGTGGTGGAGATTCTCTCTCCTTCTACTGCCGACAGGGATCAAGGGGTCAAAATGGACCTGTATGAACAACACGGGGTGAAAGAATACTGGATTGTTGATCCCATTGACCGGGAAGTGACCGTGCGCCTCATGGGCGAAGACGGCAAGTATGGCCCACCCATCACCTATGCCGGCCAGATTAACCTGGAAGCGGCGGTCATCCCAGGTTTGGTGATTGACCTGGGCCGGGTTTTCGGCGATTGACCAGGTGAGACGCGGACCGCCGGTTGATCCACCCCTGGCCTCAAATTAACTGAATAAAGGTACGGTCCGTCGGTTGAACGGATGACGGATGTTGATGAAAGGAATGCTAGTGGTCCTCGACCCGAAAAAAAGACAGAAGAAACTGGCTGAAAAAGCCGCTAAGCGTAAAGAAAAGAAAGAAAAGGCAGGCGGGACGGGCCACCTTCCGGGCTTGGTGTCCAAGTCCCAGCAACTGGCCGGCGTCCCTGTCCATGAGTGTCTCGTCCCGGTGGAACTCTTCAAAATAGGGCTGGGCAGCGTAGTGGTTACCCGAAAGATGAAAGACGGACAACTGGCCTTGGCTTCTATTCTGATAGATGTGTTTTGCTTGGGGGTAAAAGATGCTACATTCGCCGTTGTCTCCAAAGACCAATACGAATCTTATAAAGAAGGACTTAACCGTCGTCAAGAATCAAAGATAACAGATCCATCTTGCGTCCGGAAATTAGTGGAAGGGGCCGTTGAATACGCCCGCGATCTGGGATTTGAGCCGCATAAGGATTATAAGAAAGCCAGGCAAATCTTTGGTAATTACGATTCCGAGGAGTGTCCTGAAACCTTCGTCTATGGCCGGGATGACCTGCCCTGTTTTATCAGCGGTCCTTATGATACTCCGGGCAGGTGTAAGAAGATAATAGACACCTTGACCAGGAACTGCGGTGAAGGCAACTACCACATCATGATAGGGGGTACCGGCAGTGATTTCTAACAGTTGGAAAACATTACCGCACTGGGACAGAGGTTTCCCGGTTGCTACCGGTTAGCCTTTATGCTATGTAATTATGTTATATTAATTAAGACCGTTCCGGATTCGTCCCGATAAAACCTGAGATTTGTTTTTTTGGGGTGATAGCGGGCAGACCGTTTAACAGGAATTTTTCCAGGGGACCATGGTGATGGCTGAAACAGATCTAAGCAGGCTAAAGGTCCTGGTGGTTGATGATCAGGCGTTGATGAGGCGAACGATCAAAAGTATTCTTAGGCAAGCCGGAATGGAAGATATCAAGGAAGCCGAGGATGGGGTGGTGGCTCTGCGGATGCTGCAGGAAGATGCATATCATCTGGTTATTTCCGACTGGAACATGCCCAGGATGAGGGGCAATGAACTACTCAAAAGTATCCGGGAAGATGATCAACTTAAGGACATCCCCTTTCTGATGGTCACCGGGGAGATGGATGAGGCGGTCGTCGGGGAGGCCGGTGAAACAAATGTGGGCGCCTATATTCTTAAGCCATTCGGAGCCAAAACGCTGCTGGAAAAAGTAGCCCAGCTCATTAGCCGAAAAAAAGCACCATCTAAGATTGACTCGTGTCTACAACTGGCTATGACCCATTTGGAAGCTGGAGAGTATGATCAGGCCCTGGACCAGGTCCAGGCGGCCAGGGCCATGAACAGGAATAGTCCCAGGGTGCTCTATGTCTCCGGGTTGATTTTTGAGGCCAAGAAAGAACAGAAGAAGGCTGAACGGGTTTACCTTAGAGCCTTGGAATTGAGTCCCAAGTTTGTAAAAGCGCATGAACGTCTCTCTTATCTCTATGAACTGGCTGGCAAGACAGACAAAGTGGTAGAACATTTGATGAAGGCCTCTGAGATCAACCCCCGGAATATCGACCGCCAGTTGAATTTAGGAGAGAAACTTCTTGATCAGGGAGAGCCGGAAAAAGCCAAAGAAATTTTTAGACACACCCAACGCCTCTCGGATGCCACCACGGCTGAATTGACTAAACGTATCGGCGATATTTATTTGAAAAGAGATATGATTGCTGAGGCCATAGACGCTTATGAGAAAACGGCGGAGTTGCTTCCCGACGACGTTTACGTCCTTAATCGCATGGGTATTTCTTA
>JADFXK010000556.1 GCA_015233625.1 Deltaproteobacteria bacterium
CGGCCCAGAGTATTTCCTATGTCACCGGGGGGATTGGCAGCGGTGAACGCCAGGCCATGAACGTGGCCTATGGCTCCTGGCCGGTTAAATTCGAGTTCGCCCTGGATGTGGGATCATACTTGACGCCGGACGTGATGGTCATTTACCGAGGCCAGGACAAGATATTAGAGCTGTCTTCGCTTGACGGCCCCTGGTTATACGTGGATTTAACGCCTGGTAAGTATACCGGTTATGCGGTTTATGATAATGATATCAAAAAGTTTTCATTGGAGGTGGGCAAGAAGGGGCAACGCCGGGTGGTGCTGATGTGGAAGGGTAATGTCCCCCGAGGGGATAGGAATGAAGGCGCCGGGGATGATAAAAGCTGAAGTGAGCAAGATTTTATATTCACCGAACGAATTGCATGACTTACTTATCCGGGGCGGAGCTGTGCCGCTCGATCTGAGAGACCCGGAAGATCATGCCGCAGGCCATATCCCGGCGGCGGTGAACGTGCCTGACTTGTTCTACTATCTGACTGAAAGCACCTCCTCCGGGTTAGCCAAGATGCACCGGAGGTTCGAAGCCGTATTTTCCTATGCCGGTCTGTCGCCGGACAAAGTAGCCGTATTTTATGAAGATGGACTGGATTCCCGGTATGGCGCCTCCTGCCGGGGGTACTGGATTTTGACCTATCTCGGGCATGACCGGGCCGGGGTGTTGGATGGAGGGCTTAAGGCCTGGATGGATAGAGGTTTCAGTGTGGAAGAAGGCGATTATATCCCACAGCGGGCCGGCTTCACCGCCAACGTCCGGTCCTCGATGATGGCCACCAAAGAGGACGTACTCCAGGCCATCGGTGATTCGTCTGTCGTCTTGCTCGATACCAGGGACGAGGCTGAATGGCTGGGTCTCAGTTCGTCTCCCTATGGGACTAATTATACACCTCGCAGGGGCCGTATTCCCGGCGCTAAATGGATCGAATGGTATGCGTTCATGGATCGATCCCTGGCCATACCCGTCTTCAAGTCGGCGGAAGAGATTTGCCGGCTTTGTGCCCGGCAGGGGATTCATCCCGACGATGACATCATCATCTATTGTTTTAAAGGGGCTCGGGCGGCCAACTCTTATGTTGCCTTGGTCAGAGCCGGGTTCAGTCGCCTGCGCGTCTATTTCTCTTCCTGGAACGAATGGTCCCGCGACCTTGAGTTGCCCATTGAACAGGACTAGAGAGTCGGCGGGGAGCGGCAATTCTAATTTTGTCCGGATTAACTATCGTCATCAGATAGTGAGCACGAGCCCGTCGTAGGCCGCCGTCACCCGTAGCTCCTGTCCTCCACCTATCAATTCGACGAGACGCCGCGTTTCGTCCTGGACGACTTCCAGCCTGACATCGTCGAACATCGGATCGTGGTGTAGCATCACCAGGTGGTGGGCACCTGCATGCAGGCACAGCTCAACGCCAACGATATTGCTCGAATGCCCCCAGTCTTCCTTCACCGACATGGCGTCGGCCAGGGAATACTGCGCGTCGAACAGGACAACATCCGCGTCACGGAAAAACTCCGCAAATGCCTCCATTTGTTCCAGGTCGTCCACCTTATGTTCCGAATCTGTGGAGTACACGATTACCTTGCCCTCTTTTTCGATACGGTAGCCGTAGGAGTCGTTGCCATGGATTTGAGCCTTGGGCGTAACCTGGAAACCACAGATTTCCGTTGTGCACCCGGGCAAGAGGCGAATGAATTCCCTTCCGGCACCGAGCTTGTCGAGCTCGACGGGGAAGCCCGGTGCCTCCTGTTGACGGCGGAAGGCTTCCTCCAACTCGGCGTGGCAGCCGAAAATGCGGATATGATTCCCCGGAATATAGGCTGGAACCAGGAAGGGAAACCCCATGATATGATCCCAATGCAAATGGCTCATGAGCACGTTGTAGGTGGCCGGTTTAGCAGGACCGCCGTTACGATCGAGCGCCGACAGGCCGAACGCTCGAGCTCCTGAGCCAAGATCGCATAGCAGATAGTCGGAACCCCCGGTCTCGATCTCGATGCAGGCGGAGTTGCCACCAAAGGTGCCCCATTCGGCAAAGGTCAACTCCTCGTCGATGAAACGCTGAGCTGCAACATCGTCGGAAATCGCCCGCCCCTCCGCCTTGACCAGAGCATTGGCGATCTTGGCCCGCACCGAGGCCGCGTTCAGGGGGGTGGGTAAAGATCCGCGCGTGCCCCAGAACGTCAATTTCACGACATACCCTCCCTTTCTTCAGGTGACGCGGAAGCCCCAGGCAATGAAGCGGAAATGATGATGAAAAGCCTCTTGACGACTCTTAAGTAACACTTCCCCGGAGCGTGGTCAAGACCAGTTCTGTTTCGATTCTCGGCAAAGCGGGAGTAGCAATGGCGGACCACCGGAAGTGAGAATTGCTGCTGCGGGAGGATTAACCTTGCCAATCAGAGGGTGTTGAGTTAGAATAAATTTAGGTTCCTCTGGATTTAAGGAAGAATCAGGAAATATTTAAATTTAAGCCGGGCTTTGGACGGCCAATATTGTCCCTGCTGGGTCCGGC
>JADFXK010000557.1 GCA_015233625.1 Deltaproteobacteria bacterium
GGGGGGGGGGGGGGGGGGGGGGGGGGGGGGGGGGGGGGGGGGGGGGGGGGGGGGGGGGGGGGGGGGGGGGGGGGGGGTATCGTCAACTTGCTGACTCAGGGCTTAAATGATCTGGTCGGGGCCGCTTTTGCCGTGGACCCGGATCCGGAAAAGTCCGCCATCCTGATCCGGAAGCATATCGAAGCCAAACGCCAGGCCCTGGGCTTGCCCTTCCACTCGAACATCGGATGATCGGACGCGTGTTGAGAATGGTTCGTGCGCTCGCTCTGGGCCGACCAAAGCCGTTCGGTGAAGAGCCTTCCCTATGCAGATACAATATGGATGGTTATGCTGACTAAACTGGTTATCCGTAACTTCAAACGATTCAAAGAGGCGGAAATTGAGCTGGGTGATCCGGTCGTCTTCATCGGGCCGAACAACTCCGGTAAGTCCACCGCCCTCCAGGCTCTGGCCTTGTGGGAAATCGGTGTCAGCCGCTGGAATGAAAGACGCACCGCCAAGAGGCCGGGCGTGACCATTAACCGGCGGGATTTGATCGCCGTGCCCGCACCCGACGCGAGACTGTTATGGCGGGAACTTCATGTCAGAAAAGGGCCTCAAAAGCAGGAGGGAGGCGGCACCCAAAACATTCGGATCGACATCATCGTGGAGGGCAGCACCGACGGTATCGACTGGACCTGTGGAATGGAATTTGATTATGGTAATTCGGAATCCTTCTATTGTCGGCCGCTCAGGTTGACAGACGACAAAAAACCCGAGCGGATGCCGGTGCCGGACCAGGCCGGCCTGGTCCATTTGGCCTATCTGCCGCCCATGTCCGGATTGGCGGCCAACGAGACCAGGTTGGAACTGGGGGCGATCAATGTTCGAATCGGCGAGGGCCGAACCGCCGAGGTACTCCGAAACCTCTGCTACCGAATTTACGATGAGCAGATAGATAAGTGGCGGAAACTAAAGGATCAAGTATCTACGCTATTCGGCTCGGAATTGCAGGACCCCGAATACATCACGGAACGCGGCGAGATCACGATGAGGTACCGGGAGCGCGATGTTGAACTAGATATCTCTTCGTCCGGACGGGGTCTGCAGCAAACACTCATGTTACTGGCCTATATGTATGACCATCCTGGCGCTGTCCTGCTCTTAGACGAACCGGACGCCCATTTGGAAGTACTGCGCCAAAGGCAGATTTACCAGCTCCTCACGGAGGTGGCGCGTGAGAATGGGAATCAGTTGATCGCAGCCAGCCACTCGGAAGTCCTGCTCAATGAAGCGGCGGGACGGGATGTGGTGGTCGCCTTTGTCGGTCGGCCTCATCGGATAGATGATCGATCAAACCAGGTTCTCAAGTCATTAAAAATTATCGGCTTCGAGCATTATTATCAGGCCGAACAAACGGGTTGGGTTCTCTACCTAGAAGGCTCCACCGATTTGGCTATTCTTCAATCCTTCGCCCGGACCCTGGGTCTATCCACGGCCGTCAAGGCCCTGGACAAACCGTTTGTCCATTACGTGAGCAACGACACGAGCGCGGTCCAGAGTCATTTCTTTGGCATCAAGGAGGCAGTGCCAGCGCTGCAGGGTGTGGCCTTGTTTGATCGACTGCCTCGGGGTTTGCCGACTGATATGGGTGTAAAGGCTTTAATGTGGTCGCGCCGGGAAATTGAGAATTACCTGTGTCTGCCTGAGGCGCTTCTGAACTATGCCAGTTCAGAGGCGCTCCCAGGATCTCCCGGTCCCTTATTCGAATCTTCCACGTCCGATGTTCGGGTCAAGGCGATGGAAGAAACCATAGGTGAAATAGCGGCGGCGATGGAAAAGTTGGATAAGGGATCGCCCTGGAACGCCGAGACGAAGGTCAGTGACGATTTCCTGGTGCCGCTTTTTAAAGAATATTACAGCAGGCTAAAATCATATAACAGTATGGCGAAAAAGAATTTCCACGGACTGGCCCGGTACGTGCCCAAGGAACTTATTGACCCGGAGGTGAAGGAAAAACTACTGGCCATTGTGGAAGTCGCTGAATTAGCCGTCCCTGGTGAAGCTTGGCTTGCCAGGCCATAACCAGACCTTAAGAACACTAATACCCAGGGCATGATGCCCTGCACTCCAATGATGAAGAAAGGTTTTTTAAGATGAAGCAGATTTGGGTTAAAGTTGATCCCTGGAATAAAGAGCTGGTGACCACGGCCCTGGAGTCCGGCGCGGATGCCGTGGTGGTTCCCGAAGGTAAGACAAATGATGTCAAAGAGTTAGGTGTCATCACTACAGTGGCCCCGGATGGCGACTTGAAATGGGGTGTGGATGTCCTGGCTTTTGAAATCAGGTCGGGGGCCGACGAGGAAGAAATCGCCAAGCTCAGCCGGACTGCCAAGGTCGTGGTTAAAACCACCGACTGGACCATCATCCCGTTGGAAAACCTGGTGGCCAAGGCCGGGAATATCTGGGTGGAGGTAAGCAACTTGGACGAGGCCCGGACGGCCCTGGGTATTTTGGAAAAAGGCGTTGACGGCTTGATCCTCAACCAGC
>JADFXK010000558.1 GCA_015233625.1 Deltaproteobacteria bacterium
ATCATCAACTCATCATTCTTTGATCTTCTTTCCACCTTGACCATCAGGTTGCCCGAGGCGATCTCCTGAGCCAATCTGGTGACTTCATTCAAGGCATCGATGAGTAAATTGATATTGTTTTTGATGGAGTTGAAATCGCCTTGATACTGGTCGGTAATTTTGGTGGGGATATCGCCTTTGGAGATGCGGTCCACATAGGTGGCGGCCATATTTAAGGGTCCAATCACCGCGTCCAGGGTGTTATTGATTCCCTTGACGATCCTGCCAAAGTCACCGCCGAATTTCGAGGCATCACCTCGCGTGGCCAGTTGGCCGGCCACCGCTGCCTGAGTCAGTATCCCAATTTCGGCGGTCAATCCATTGACGGTCTCAATGCACTGATTCAGATTATTTTTGATCTCGTTGAAATCACCGTTGTATTCACCGGTAATCCGAGGCGGGATATCGCCTTTGGAGATGCGGTCCACATGGGCGGCCGCCATCTTTAACGGCTCGATGACAGCGTCCAGGATTTCGTTGGCTCCCGTGATAATCCCTCTAAACTCAAAATTAATCTTTTCGGGATCACCGCGTTCATTTAGACGTCCCGCGGCCGCGGCATCTTTTAATTTGGCGAATTCATTCAGGAGAGATTTGACAATGCTGGAGATGTTCCGACCGATGAGCAATCCGATAGTCAAAGCCAGGAGGACGCCAAGACCGATGGCGATAAGGGTCAGGAGGGTTAACCGGCCGGCCTGGGTTTGCGCGTCTTTGTAAAATTCTTCGGCCCTTTTCGCATCCTGGGTAATTTCCTCTTCCAGTAACTCTTTGAAGTCATTAATGGCATCCCGAGATTTCCCCATACTCAGCGTATGGGCGGCTTTCCGCGACTCGCCATCTCCCTTTTTGACCAGTTCTACAACTTCCCGGTGTAACTTCTTGGCGATAATCCATTTCTGGGCAAGGTCCTTAAAGAGCCGCTCTTCTTCCCTGGTTTTGGGTAACGGTTCGAGTATCTTCCAGCCCTTCTCGATCTTATTGAAAGCTTTTTCCAGGCTGGCATATTGTCTTTTGATCAATTCAGGGTCGGTTTCAAGAATCAGGACGCGTTCATACCGTTGAATACTTGATTGGGCTTCATCCATCATGCCCAGCGCCTTGACACTGGGCAGTCGGACTCCTGCCACCACCTCCAGGCTGGCGGTGACATTTTGGATTCCCCGCCACCCCAGGAATCCCACAACCAGGGTGATCAAGGCCACAAGAGAAAATCCCGCCAGCAACTTGGCGCCCAATTTCATGTTCTTCATCGGTCAGACCTCCTTCCTCAAGTCAAGTGTCACATAGAGTGTCCGGTTGGATGCTTCCCTGATGTCTTTGCTGCAATTTTTTTAGTCCGGGACAAAACAGTCGATAGTGAAGAAATGCACATGGATATTTATGGTTTGATTTCGACTCATTACTACGCTAAGCTAGTACCACGGTAATTATACTCCGGCCTGGCCTGAAAGTAAACAGTGAAACCCGACTATTCATGATTCCTCCTGCCGAATGATATGAACCCGGCCGTGAATTAGAAAGAAGAAATCACCCGTCGTGGGGTCCTGTTTCAGGTAACGCGTAAGATGATAATAGGCTTGTTTGGAAAAACGGGTTCGGAATTTCTTTGGCGTAGAGAGGCAGTAGAGGACGTTGGCGTGGCTAATGGTCAGGGTGTCGGGCAAAATGGAGGAGTGACGGCCGTCATTAAGGATCAGGGTGACCGCGGCCGGCTCTCCGGTACCATCTTCAGTGATGTCCAGGGACCTGACCACCAGGGGGGCGTCATCTGGAAGGACCGGGTGAACTTCGCCCTCACAGCGGAGGAACAGCTCCTTCCCGCGATAAAACAGGGAACCACTGAGAATGCTCAGCAGGTGCTCGTCCGTAACCGGATTACCTTCACAGAACCATAGACCGTCCGAATCAATCCGGTATTGGTAAGTCCGGGAACCGGAATCGGCCAAAGTGACGGGGTCTTTTTGTTCCCTGGTACCCATAGTGATGAGAATACTTTTATCCTATCAATTAGTGGTCGGAATAGAGGACAGCCAGAATATAGGCTTTTCTTCCTCCCTGGGCCCGAACCAGGTGAGGCGTGGTGGAGTCATAATAGATGGAATCACCCGGATTGAGCACGTCCACATAATCATCAAGACGAACTTCCATCTGCCCGGACAGGACAAAAATAAATTCCTGACCGTCATGCGAGGACAATTCCTCCAAAGTTTCGGTCGGTTCCAGCGTAACGAGGAACGGGTCCATGTTCCGGTCGTTCTTATCCGCAGCCAGCATCTCGTAACTATAACCGTAGCTCTTCCCCTTTTTTGAAGATAGGCGGGAGAGACTTTGGCCCTGATTTTTGCGCACGATGGTAAACGGCTTAGTTTCACCGCTGGAAATCAGATAGCCCATTTTCATATCCAGGGCCTTGCCCAGCTTGATCAGAGTCCCCAGGGGAGGTGAAATCAGGTTCTCTTCGATCTGCTCCAGCACCTCGA
>JADFXK010000559.1 GCA_015233625.1 Deltaproteobacteria bacterium
CCCCGGTCGGGAGGTCGGATCAAAGGAGAAAGTCCTCTCTCTGGTCACCGCGGCCGCCACCGTCTGCTTGAAATGGTGCTTCAGCCTGATCCGGTTGAGGTAAGTGAGTGGGGCCCGGGACACTCGGCTTTTCCCGGCCAGGGCCGCTTCCGGCTCAAACCAGACGTCGAGGATGTGGCTGGTTGGCGTCGTCTGATCGAGGGAATGGGCGCAACCGGCACAATAGGTGACCAGCCGTTTGTCTCCGGCCTCCGCTTTGACCCGCTGCTTCCAGGCGCCGGCCAGATCTGGGGCGAGACAGCCCACGGCCCCGCCTTCCCCGCAGCATAAAGTTTTTGAACCGTGGTGGGGCCGTTCCTCGATAGTCAGGCCGGTCCGGGCCAGTAACCGGCGGACGGCGGTGTGGATTTGTCCCTCAAAGCGAGTCGGACAAGGGTCATGGACGATTACTGTTCCGTTGACCGGTCGGGGCGGACAAGCACCCTGGGCGTCCAGGACCTCGTAAACCGATTTAACGGCCAGGTCGCCGCCGTGTTGACTGAAGACTCGATAGCAGTTGGGGCAAGCGACCAGTACTTCTTTTATTCCCTGGCTCAGCAAATAGTCCTTCAGTTCACCGAACATGGCTCGAAAAAGGTCTTCCCGCCCTAGGTCGGCGGAAGGCTTGGCGCAACAATCGAGAACGATCCCCAGGGTGGGGATGCTTAACTGCAATTGTTTAAAAAGTTGTTTTGTCCCAGATGGCCGCGTCCCTGGAAAATTACAGCCTGGAAAAAGGACCGTGGTACAGCCGGCCGGCAGGGCGTAATACGAATATCGTTTTGATGTCCCCCGCTTTTGGTAGTTCAACATTCCGGCGTGTTCCGGGTATTCTCCGGCCCCCCGGCGGACGGCCTCCCGCCGCATCTCTGTAAACATCTTAACCGGATGGATGTCCACCGGACAAACCGCGCCGCATAACCCACATAGGCTGCATTCAAAAGCCAGGGCATGAGCGGCCGGGTCATTCGGATCGTAGGCGTCGGCCAAGTCTTTGGGGCGACCATATTTTCTTAAGAATTCACATTCTTTTTGACAGGCCGGACAGGAGATGCATTTTTCCGAGACAATCCGTAACTCTTCGTTCAATTGCGGCCGGAGGTCGTGATCCGCTGAGCGGCTAACAGGTGGCTCATTTCTTAAGGGATGGGCGGGCATGATTTTGCCTCAAGCGTAATTCGGTATATTTGACCAGAAAGCCCAAGGCCGGGGACGCAGAGAGGAGCGGGGCACGGAGATTTAATCGGCGATCTGGCCTGGTTGCGAAAACCTCTGCCTAGTTCTTGTCGGATGAAATGCCGAAACTCGGCACCGGGTGACTATATCTAGGTGGCAATAGGATAGTTCAGGCGGGAACAATAGGTCAAATAGATAATTCCAATGCCCGGCGCCTATTTTGTCGTGTCTGGCCTATAGAACTTGTTGCCTTCCACCGTGGTTTTCAGCGGTTCAACCATCTGCTCTCCACCTACATTCCAGAGGCGTTAGATGAAGATTGGCGAGGTAAAATTAAAAGACTTCTCAAGATTATCTGGATTCTGGCATGATTATTGCAGAAATTCCTGTACACAAAAACAATACCTCATATATCCTGATAACGTCATGGCCGTTTCGACCATTCAACTGATCGGTTTTGAGGGGATGTAACAAGGCGTTATATTTATATAATATGATAATTAAATTCTATTGCTAAGCCTTCCGGGAAGTCTTGGGAACTGTCAGTAATTTTATCCTATGTGATTACAGGTGATCTCAATATTTCACATCGCAAGGTTGCTACTTGTGCAAAAGTGCCACCACCAATGCCACGCACGGTGCGCTGGTGCGAGAGATATTTGATCTTCCCCCATCCCTTAACATCTTGTTAAATCATGACGAGTGTGTTATGACTTATCTTACAAATTCGACCCAATATTTATCCATCTTCCAACCCATTCCTGGAGGGGATAGAGATGCTCGCTGAACAGATGTTGGCGTTTCGGAAAATCCATGAACAAGAAGGAGTCATTCTATGTTACTGTGGAGCCGTGACCGAGCAGGTTCTTTTAAGCGTTGGCAACTCCTTAAAAAGTAAGCTGGCCATAGAAAAGACTGATAAAAACATCGCTCGCAGTCTGTTTGCCATCTTTGTCGAACAGACGCAAAATGTGATCCGTTACTCCATCGAGAAATCTGAAGGCGCTTGCAATGACGGCAACATCGAACTGGCTTACGGCCTGATAACGGTGGGCAAGACTGACGGCGAATATTTTGTGGCCTGTGGAAATCTGATTAAGAAGATGGACGTACCCAGACTGAAGGGTGACCTTAGTCTGATTCGGAGTATGGACAAGGACAGTTTGAAAGCTTTGTACAAACAAACCTTAAAGGGTGAAATTCCTGAACACAGTAAGGGTGCGGGTGTTGGATTTATCGATATCGCACGCAAGTCCTCAAGGGGATTCGAGTTCGATTTT
>JADFXK010000055.1 GCA_015233625.1 Deltaproteobacteria bacterium
TGCCGACTACTTTCAAAGCCCACATTCCCGGTTTTGGTGGAAGCCATCCGTTGTCACTTCCAGGGGCTACCACCTGACACTTCTTGGATAATAAGCAAGTGAAATGAGCCACCCTGTGATCGCTTACGATAAAAAGGCCTGACCCCTGGCACCCAGGGCTGCGCTTCGCTTTCCCTGGGCTAATCTAGTTCGCCCTTTCAGGGCTTTTTGGGTCACCAGCCCTTGGAAAACCATACTTTGCTCCTCGCTATATTTTTTCATGCGTTTGCCCTGCCTTAAATCGTCGGCGATCAAGACTGGAGGAGTTGCTTAATATCCAGCTCAAATCCTTCAACGACCAAAGACCTTACCCGGCCTTCCCCTTCCGCGAAGGAATGCAATCGATAAACACCATCCTCCAACACGAAAACTTGCACCGCCTCCATGGCCGGGATGATGATCCAGTACTCGGGCACATGATATTTCTGGTAGATATCCTTCTTTGTGGCCATATCCTTAGACACTGATCCCTTAGACACGACTTCGACCACGAGATCGGGCACGCCTCGAATCCAGTCTTGCTCGATGGCCGTATTCTCTTTCTTGATGAAGATGATGTCCGGCTGAAGGACGTTAACCCCTTCTTCAAAAATGACATCCAGAGGGGAAATGTAGACCCGACCCAACCCCAAATCATCCACATATAACCGAAGATAATAACCAAAATTCAGGACGATCTCTTGATGATCACGAAATGGACTTGGGCGCCCCATCTTCTCCCCGTTGATGATCTCCGTCAGATCAAACTCCGGATATTGTATTTGCGATAACATGGTCATATATTTTCCTCGCCGGGGTGCTCCAGGGTGATGGATATTCCACGGTTCTCATTACTAAATTCTTATGACCTGGGTTCGATGAGTACGCTAGGCGACTAGAGTCAAGCGCCATGGTTTGATCCGCAGATTGCGCCGATTTGCGCAGATAAAAAAAACAAATGATCGCAGGCGCTTGTGGGTCTCATCCATCTGCGTTCATCTACGCCATCTGCGGATCCATTTCCGTTTCCCCATTAATAGGGCGCGTCTAATTCAGATTATTATAATAGGTCCCGCTCGACGGGTCAACTCCATTCGGCGGATACCAGCCAGGCTCACGCCGGAAAAATTCTTCTGCAGAAGCGACAGACCTGGCCAGCCCTGGACAAGCTCGGTGGCGTTCTGGGTAACCAATGAAATTGCTTGACAAGAATCAACCAGCGTGATATGCGGTAGGTAACACTGGAGATTGACCGCCTGATTCATAATCCGGATCAGGCTGATGTGTCACCACTGGGTGTGAGCAGGATGACTAACGGCACTGTGAAGGTGCGATCTAAACCTGCCCTGGCTGATACGACCAATTAATAGACAAGATTCATTTATTGTTCGACTTTTCGACAACGAAAAAATAGGGCCACGAATGCCTTTAACCCTGACGCGAAGGTAAGGGAAGGTAAGCTTGTGGCCCTTTCTTTGTTTTAGGCAGCCGGATTGACCGCCAAATGCTGCGGGCCTGCCTGGCCGGCCCGGAACAATTCTTTGATTTGACCATTCATGGGGGGAGTTGATGAACGCGCAGTATCTTCAGATTAACCAATGCGGGCGGGGCCTGATGCGACTGGGCAGGAGATTGGCCCTGGCCCTGGTTCTGACACTTGGTCTGACCACCGGCGCCCCGGCCGCGGACGACCTCCTCGGAGCATTTACCGAAGGTGACCTCAACGGCCAGGTTAAGACTTTCTTCATGCGAACAAATTTGGCCTCTTTCGACCGGCCGGAAGCCATGGCCATCGGCGGTAAGCTGCACTATGAGACCTCGCCGCTTTACGGGATCAATGCCGGGGCGACCTTCTTTACCTCAAACGGCCTCATTTTTCACGACCCCAATGACTATACCAATCTTCTGGCCCCCGGACAGAATAATTACAATGTCTTAGGCGAGGCTTACCTCCAGGGTGTATTTAAGAACACCGGCGTCAAGCTGTTCAGGCAAGCCATGGACACCCCGTTTATTAACCAGGATGAGATCCGCATGACTCCCCGGACCTTCGAAGCCTATACTCTGACTAATAAAGATATTCCCAACTCCCAGGTCACTGTTTCGCAGGTCACCAAAATGAAGTTCTACAACGAGACGACATTTAAAGACATGTCCCTCCTCCCCAACACGGAGGAACCCGTGACCATGGCCGGGATTGTTTCCAGTCCGCTGCCGGATCTGAAGATCCAGTTGTGGGACTATTTTGCCCATCAATTTATGAGCATCACTTACCTGCAGGCAGACTACAACTATAAATTAAATGAAATCTGGACTCTTGTCGGCGGGGCCCAGTATGGGGATGAGCGGGACGTGGGCCGGGCCATCTGGGGAGCCATCCAGACCCGGATGTACGGGCTCAAGGCCGGAGTCAAAGCCTATGGAGCCGAACTGACCTTCGCCTTCACCAGCAATGATGACGCCCATCCCTTCGTGAACCTCTGGGGCACCTATCCCGGATTTAATTCGATTATCGTCAATGATGGCAACCTGGCCGGAGAGGACTCCTGGTCGGTCACTCTAGGCTATGATTTCTCCACCATTGGTCTGCCCGGGTTGACGGCGCTGGGGGCCTTCGCCGATTATCGGAATCAGGATAGAGGACGTTGGGCCGCCCCGGATTCAACAGAAACCGATTTGACCCTCGAGTATAAGTTCGATGGGATGTTCAAAGGGTTGGGGGTCATGCTCCAGGGTATCTCCATTACCCAGGATGACAAACTTGGTGGGGAGGATTATACCGATTTCCGGGCGATCATGTATTACGATTTCAAAATCTTTGAAGGCGGCAAGTACGTCTTCGGCAAACACAAAGAATAATGAAGGAATGAGACATGCACATTCTTATTAAAACAATTTTGGCCACCATAGCCCTGATCGGGTTGACCACCGGACCGGCCCTGGCCCATTTCGGGATGATCATTCCCTCCAGCCCCATGGTCATGAAAGATGATGCCAAATCCATCAAGATCGAGGCCCGGTTTTGGCATCCCATGGAAGGAAAAGGGATGAACCTGGCCAAACCCAAGACCTTTGGGGTGGCGACTCAAGGTAAGACCGTTGACTTGCTGAGTAGTCTTAAGGAGAAGACGATCGGCCAACACGCCATCTGGGAAGCCGACTACAAAGTCACCCGTCCCGGTGTCTACTGCTTTTTTATGGAGCCCCAGCCGTACTGGGAGCCGGCCGAAGACTGCTATATCGTCCATTACACCAAGACGTATGTGGCGGCGCTGGGAGACGATGAAGGCTGGGATAAGCCGGTGGGATTGAAAACGGAGATAGTGCCGTTATCCAGACCGTTCGGGCTATATGCCGGCAACGTCTTTCAAGGCGTGGTCATGCTCAACGGCCAGCCCGTGCCTGAGGCTAAGGTAGAGGTGGAGTTCTATAATCAGGATGGGAAAATTAAGGCCCCGAATGACTACATGGTCACCCAGAGTATTAAGGCGGACAAGAACGGGGTGTTCACCTATGCCGCGCCCCGAGCCGGCTGGTGGGGTTTTTCCGCGGTTAACACCGATGACCAGAAGATCGCCTACCAGGGAAATCCCAAGAATGTGGAAATCGCCGCGGTGATCTGGGTCAAGTTCATTGAGATGAAGTAGGCGGGCCAATGTTGTTGAATTAAAACACGGCCTGACCATCTTCGGATGTGATAAGATTCCTGACATTCGTTCGGGATGACAAATTTACATCGTCATTTCAAAAGGTCCACTTCCCTGTCATTTCGAGCGAAGCGAGAAATCTTAGCGTCGTACCTTTAATTCAACAACATTGAGTAGTCGGGCTCATATTTGTCTCTGTCATTCTTGCCGGTTATTCGGATTTTTCCGGGCGGCCATGGCCCGGCCGGGTACATCTCGCCGCGGCAAATAATCAAATAACCAAATGGCCTATTGTCCGCCTCGCACGGGCCAAACGTAGTAGTCGGTCGTCTTATTGCCGTCGCCGAAGTCGCCGTAGTGCATACCGACGACCCACGCGTAGCCCGTACTGTGGGCGGACGTAGTACTGGACCAGTAGTAGTACGACTGGACGCCGGTAAACCAATACAGACGATTAGATCGGACTGCTTCAGTCCCTGAGGTCAACGCCTCCAATTCTACCAAGGTAGGCAGACGCCAGGCACCTTCTTGCGAGCCGTCGGATAATGAAGCTGAATTTCCAATCTTGACCTGTGCGGCGCGATCGGCGGCGTTTGTGCCAGAGGATGTATCGGCCCAAAATTTATATTTCTCGCCCCAGAATGCGTCTTTCAGCCAAACAAGTCCATTAGTCATATCGGTTACGGTCCCGTTTTTGTTATCACACCAGCGGCCTTGAGGGCTAAGCGAGCCTTTGCAGGTGATACATGAGGGATGTGAGTCCGGCAGCTCACCGGTATAACCCGAGATGGCAGAGCAAATCAACAAACATAGTGTGATAAGAACAATTGCCGACCAGTCGGGTGGATTCGTTCGTTTATCAATCATGAGATCATCCTCCATAAATGGGTTGCTAACAATTCGGGGGCAACGGCATCCATTATTCATCCACGCCGTCAAAAAGAAACAAATAGCCAAATAATCAAATCGTCTATTTCGCCATTCGCACGGGCCAGACATAGAGACCCACACTCTTGCTTTCACAAGCCGTGCCGCCCTGAAAAAAGTAGACCTTCCAGGCTTTGCTGGTGTCGCTGGAGCAGGTGGCGCCTGACCAGTACCAAGCGGCCATATGGACGCCGATGAAAAAATAGGTGTTGAGGTTGCGATTGTCGGTACTCCAGACGGCCTCGGTTCCAGTCGTGAGAGACGTCAACTGGGCTAATGTAGGCAAGCCCCAATCGCCTTCTTGGGAACCGTCAGTTAATGAAGTCGGATTTCCATTCTTGACCTGCGAGGCCCGCTCAGCGGCACTTATCACGCTCGCGATAGACGAGTAAAAATAATAGGCGGTTCCCCAACCGGCGTCCTTCAGCCAGACCAATCCGGTGCTCATGTCGGTGACTGTGCCGTTGTTATTATCACACCATCTGCCAATGGGGCTGAGCGAACCTTTGCAAGTGATACATGACGGGTGCGAAGCCGGAAGCTCACCGCCATAGGCCGGGAGGCTCGAATAAGACAAAAGGCAGGCAAACACTATAAGGTCAATAAATGAAGCGATACTCTTCCTGTGTTTCTATTCATGGGGATACCCTCCAAATTTATCTAGTTGCTTTGCGGAAACCGGGTTGCAACCCGATCAGCTCAGTCAAGGGCTACCGGTTGCTTTGATCGAGGTTGAAAAGATCATTCAATGGCCTATTCCCGGAATCATCGCCGGCCGAGCAATCGTCGATCGAAGTAACAGTGTGGGGCTGGTCATAGATGTCACCGCCGGCGTCCACGGCCCAGGTGAGTCCGCCACCAGGCCGGTACAGGACGTAGAATCGCGATCCCCAGTTGTTTCGGTAAACGATGGTAAAATGAATGTCGCCGGTTGAAGATTGAATGTATCCATTCATCGTCCCGGGAAAGGCGTCTTGGGTGGCAGTCGTGTTAACCACCGTGCCCCGGATCGTGGCATAGGCTGTCGTTCCTGTTCACACTTGTTCCACGATGTAATTATACTTGGTGTTGGGATACGATGCATCGATTACGCAACCAGTCCAAGGAGATCCGGCCTGACAGACAGGCAAAAACAGACCGGAAACAAATAAAAACATGCATAGAACGAAGATGCTTTCTTTCATGTTTTTTCCTCCATAATCGAAAATGTGATTTGAGATTGATTATTCCATCGCTCCGAGTATGAATGCAAAAAATGCGCCAGTCACTCAACTCACCTGACTAATTCAAAACATTCATTTCCACCCGAACAGATCCGGCCGGGTTCATTCCGCCGCGGTAAATAATCAAATAACCAAATGGCCTATTGTCCGCCTCGCACGGGCCAAACGTCGAAGTAGTCGCTTCCCTTATTGCCGCTGTGGACGTAGCCGTCACTCATACTGACGGTCCACGCGTCGCTCGTCCAGTAGGAGTGCGACTGGACACCGGTAAATAAATACATGCTGGAAGCGCGAATAGCCTCTGTCCCATGCATGATGGCTTCAAGTTCAACTCTTGAGGGCAGACGCCACTGCTCTGCTTTTGAGCCGTCAGTCAGCCAGGAGGGGTTTCCATTCATGACTTGGGTTGCTAACATACCGGCGCCGTGCCAATTATCGTTACCGCCCCACCCCGCATCTTTCAGCCAGACCAATCCAGTGGTCGTATCGATTACCGTTCCGTCATGCATATCACACCACCGCCCGAGAGGACTACATGTTGGTGAAGTGCAATCTCCGATTTGAATGGTTTTGACCTGTTCACTGAGCGCACCGGTCGCGTCCTCAGCCCAAGAAATCCCCTGCCCCTTCCCGAATCGGTCGATAACGTAATAACGAGATCCTGTGTTGTTTCCGTAGACAACGGTGAAATAAATGTCACTGGTTTTTGAGGCAATGTATCCGCCCATAGTGCCGGGAAAGGCGTCAGAAGGATTACCAAAACTGGTGACCGTGCCCCGGATCGTAGCATATGCCGTATCTCCTGATCCCACTTGTTCCACGATATAATTATAGTTGACGTTGGGATAATGCGTGTCGGAGACGCAACCCGTCCAAGGGCTGTCAGCCCGGCAAACCGGCAAAAACAAGCCGAAAACGAGCAATAATACGCTTAGGACGAAGATACATTTTTTCATTTCTTCCTCTCCATAATTGAGAATCTGATTAGAGATTGATTCTGTCATCGCAGCACATAGATGCTATGAAGCAAAAAATGCGCCAGTCGCTCAACTTGCCTAACGAAGCCAAAGCAATCATTTTTTTCAATTAGGTGCCAACTCAGGTGGTGCCAACTGCCAACTTGCTTGATACCGACTTGCCAACTCGGTTGGCGCTTCACTGCCCTGGGGAATGCGGAGATAGTACCGTTATCCAGGCCGTTCGGGCTATATGCCGGCAATGTCTTTCAAGGCGTGGTCATGCTCAACGGTCAGCCCGTGCCTGAGGCTAAGGTAGAGGTGGAGTTCTATAATCAGGATGGCAAAGTTAAGGCCCCGAACGATTATATGGTCACCCAGAGCATTAAGGCGGACAAGAACGGGGTGTTCACCTATGCCGCTCCCCGAGCCGGCTGGTGGGGTTTTTCGGCCGTCAGCACCGATGACAAGAAGATCCCTTACCAGGGAAATCCCAAGAGCGTGGAAATCGCCGCGGTCATCTGGGTCAAGTTTTTGGAGATGAAGTAGGCGGGCTGTTATTTGTCTCTTTTATTCAACGAGTCCTTGGCGGCATAGCTATCCGAGGCAATCGCACGGATTTGTGATCGCTTTGATAAGCGGCAAGGGGGGGCCGCCCCCCCAATGCTGTTGAATTTATAATCGCCGGCGATTTGCTTAAATGGAATAAGCATCAAAAGAACAGACGTAGTGTCCTAATTCAACAACATTGGGCCTCCACTGCACACCGCTCCAAATAACCAAATCATCGAAGCATCTATTGTCCGCCACGAACGGGCCAAACGTTGAGGGCGTCCGCCTTATTGTCGCTGGCGACGAGGCCGCCGTACATACTGACGATCCACGCGAAGCGCGTAAGGTTTTCGTCCGTAGTACTCGACCAGTAGTAGGCCCACTGGACGCTGGTAAATAAATACATGCTGGTAGAGCGAATAGCCTCAGTCCCGGATGTAAGGGCTTTTAGCTCATCTATTGTTGGCAGACGCCATTGACCTGCTTGTGAGCCGTCGGTCAGCGAGGAAGGGTTTCCATTTTTAACTTGAGCCGCTCGATGACCGGCGTCGAACCAATTAAGCCAACCGCCCCACCCCGCATCTTTCAGCCAGACCAATCCTGTGGTCGTATCGGTTATCGTACCGTTAAGATTATCACACCCTCGCTCCCTTACACTACAATTGTTCCGACAACCTCCGATTGTAATGGGTTGGGGGGGCGCAGAAATTGCACCGGTTGCGTCCACAGCCCAAGAAATTCCCGCCCAGGTGTTGTCGATAACGTAAAAACGAGATCCTTTGTTGTTTCCGTAAACAACGTCAAAATAAATGTCACTGGTTTTTGATGAAATGTATCCGTTCATAATGCCGGGAAAGGCGCCGGAGGTAGAATCAGAACTTATGACCGTGCCCCGGATCGTAGCATATGCCGTCGCTCCTGATCCCACTTGTTCAATGATGTAGTTATAGTAGACGGCGGGATAATTCGTGTCGCGGGCGCAACCGGTCCAAGTCTGTGCCTGACAAACAGGTAAAACCAGACCGGAAACAAATAAAAACACGCTTAGGATGAAGATACATTTTTTCATGTTTTTTTTCCTCCAGAGTTGAGAATGCGATTTGAGATTGGTTCTGTCATCGCAACACATTGATGCTATGAAGCAAAAAAAGCGCCAGTTACTCAACTTGCCTAACGAAGCCAAAACAATCATTTTTTTCAATTAGGTGCCAACTCGGATAATGCCAACTGCCAACTTGCTTGATACCGACTTGCCAACTCGGTTGGCGCTTCACTGCCCGGATGCGGACACCAGGCCTTGAATCCTAACTTAAAGAGATTAAAAATGTGTATTATGGAGTGCTCCCCTTTGTCAATCGAATTTACTGGTACTTTTGGGGTGCGAAATCATCTCAATTCAAGACTGGTTTTTGTATTCAATATGGAGATGGAATATTTGTACACCCCGTTACCGTTGTGCTTTCTTTAACCATCCTTATCACGACCATGACTTTCAACTTTCATCCACAACCCTCGCCCCCTCCCCCACCCTTCTTAACACTCTTAAATTGACAGCTTGACATCCGATACAGTAATATGCCGTAAAATATTACCTCCTGATCCAACCAAGTGTTTTCAAAGACGTGCGGTTCCCCTTCACCTGCCAGAGAAAGGACGAAGCATGCCCGACCAGCACCCCCCATTGACCGAACAGGATAGAGCTAAATTCAATACTCTGAACCGGGAATCCATCGACTACCTCATGACCAGGTACAACCGGGTCAACCGGTGGGTGGTGGCGGACATGCTCCGGCGGACCCGGTATCATTTCCCGGATAAGACGGCCCTGGTCTTCGGCGAGATGACCCGGACCTACAGCGAGCTGGAGGACGAGTGCAATCAGGTGGCCAATGCCCTGATCGAGTCCGGGGTCAAAAAATATGACCGGGTGGCCATCCTGGCCCACAACACCCAGCACCATGTCCTGACCTGGATGGCCGCGGCCAAAATGGGCGGAGTCTATCTGGCCGTCAACTATCTCCTGCGCGGGCCGGATATCGCCTACTGCATCAATCACTCGGAAGCCAAGGTGTTTATTGTGGAGGACTCGCTGTACGAACTGGTGGCGGACGTGCTGGACCAGATGCCCACGGTCAAGACCCTGCTCTGGTCCACCCAGGGCAGCGGCCGTCCCGCCCCGGAACGCTTTCAGGATTTCGACGACTGGCGCCGGGGCCATGCCCTGGAGGAACCGGACGTGGTCCTGCGCATCGAGGACCCGGTCCAGATGACCTACACCTCCGGGACCGAATCCAAACCCAAGGGCGTGATCATCAGCAACCAGGCCTTGATCGCCCAGTACCTGGGGTGCATCATTGACGGCGGATACGAGGCGTCAGACGTCAACATCAACGCCTTGCCCATTTACCACTGCGCCGCCCGAGACGTGTTCATGAATCCGGTGTTCTGGATCGGCGGGACCAATGTCCTGATGGGGCCGGATTTAGGCGGCATCCTGGCCAACATCGCCAAATATCGGGCGACCATGTTCTTCGCCCCGCCAACGGTATGGATCGGCCTCCTGCGCCATCCGGACTTTGACCGGCACGACCTGTCCAGTTTGTACAAATGCTACTATGGCGCCTCGATCATGCCGGTGGAGATCCTCAAGGAGCTGATCCAACGCCTGCCCAAGGCCAAAATTTACAACTACTACGGGCAGACGGAATTGGCTCCGTACCACACCATCCTCAAGGCCGAGGACGCCCTGCGCAAGCTGGGTTCAGCCGGCCAGGCCGGGTTACACATGGAATCCCGGCTGGAAGACGACCAAAACCAGGAGATAACGGCCACCGTGGTCCCAGGGGAAATCTGCGGCCGGGGCCCCCACGCCATGACTCTTTATTTTAAGGACCCAGAAAAAACGGAAGCGGCCATGGTCGGCGGGTGGTTTCATTCCGGCGACCTGGGTGTGTTAGACGAGGAGCGGTATATCACTGTCGTGGACCGCAAGAAAGATATGATCAAAACCGGGGGAGAAAATGTGCCTTCCCGCGAGGTCGAGGAGGCTATTTACCTGCATCCTCACGTTCAGGAAGTGGCGGTGGTGGGCGTCCATCATCCCAAGTGGGTCGAGGCCGTGACTGCGGTCATCGTGGCCAAGCAGGGCAACGAGATCACCGAAGAGGAAATCATCAAGCACTGCCGTCAACATCTGGCTGGGTTCAAAGTCCCGAAGCGGGTGATCGTGGTGGCGGCTTTGCCCAAAACTCCCACCGGTAAGTTACTTAAACGAGAAATGCGGCGGACTTACCAGGATATTTTCGGGCAGGAATGAGGATGGTCCGGGCTGCCCCTCAATGCGGTTGAATTAAGAGTGCGTCCTGTCCATCTTCGGATGTGATAAGATTCCTCACATTCGTTCGGAATGACAAATTTGAATCGTTCAGGATGGTCCACTTTTCTGTCATTTCAGTATGTTCACTGTCATTCCAGTGCATTCTCTGTCATTTCGAGCGAAGCGAGAAATCTTAACTGCGTTGCCTGAATTCAACGGTATTCAGGCTGTCCCCTGCGAGCCGGCGGGGTTCTCCACGACTTGCACGGATGACAGCCAGGTTTTGTCCTGGGGAGATCCCTAAGATCTGGAAATCACCATGGTGATCCAGGTGAACCTCAGGCCTCATTAAGGGGTTTCAACTCGCACCTTGCCCTCGTCGCCGGGAGGTAATTTCTTTTTCCCCCCGGTAGTTAATGGAAGTGAAAGCTGTCCCCCGGAGGTGCCTTTTTCATAGTGGCCAGGAGTTATAAACCTGACTGGTTTAGAAAGTTTTGTCACTTTGGCCAGCCTTACAGCCTGGCCCAGCCAGTCGTTCATCTGCTTCTGAGTGACACTGAATATCTCGGCCAGTTCTTTTGTTGTCCTGGGAGTGTCTAGTTTTTGTTCGATATGCGGCCACACAGTATAGAATGGATCACGTGAGCTAGGGGCCGTAACACTATCCACCGCAGCCATTTGCTCGGCCGTAGAAGTCTGACCAGCAGTCCTCAGTTCAATAGTTTCAACTTCGGCTTTACCAGAAGGGGTAGCCTCCGGCTCTTTATCATCCCGGAGAACCAATTGGCCGGAGCACTCCGCCAGCCAGTCCCTTAATCTCAATTCTTCAACCAAGAACTGCGCAGAGACTGAAATTCCGCCCTGGCCGATCAGGCGTCTGTTGCCTTCGGGCGCATTGGCGCCAGATCGAACAAATAGGGGCACCCAGCCATGTTTGAGGTTTTCAACCGCTCCTGTCCATGTGCCACCTTTGTTGAAGGAAGAACTGACCACGAGAGCCCAATCACTCAAGGCGTAGATATACTTGTTGCGACTCATCGCGTTGCCGATATTAAAGGCTGAGTTGGGATGAACGGGTGAGATCAATACAAGTGCCCCCTGCATAAGCGGCTCGCGATATTTTTTTGAGGCGGCGGCCTGGGCCAGTGCGTTCGCCAGCACCCCGATAACGGAACCTCCGTGTCTATACGCCCCTTCCATGGCTTCAATATCTATACCGCGGGCACCTCCCGAGACAACCTGGATGCCTTGCCTGGCGCAGGTAGAAGCGAAAGTGTTGGCGAACACTGCAGCATCTTCGTCAATGTCCCGGGATCCGACAATGGCCACCCCACCGGCACTCAGCAGGTTTTGGTTGCCCGCACCGAAAAGAATCGGAGGAGCTAGACTCTTCAACCGATCTTTAAGTCGCTGGGGATAGGCATCATCCACCCGGCTGATTACCCATAATCCTTTGTTTGACCACGATTCTACGGCCAGAGCTAAGGCGGTACCGCGCTGGATCAACCAAAGCAACCGATCGAACTCCATTCCCGGCACATCTATCTTTTGCAGCCGACCCAGTCCTTCGGGCTCCAGCAAATCAGCCGGTCTCATGCCGTTTCGGCGCAGCCAATGTCCCAGGTCATTGTATTCACGCAGGCTGAGAGGTTTCACGTCCGCTGTGGGCGATGGCCCGAAGCTAGCGCAGAGTAATAGAATAGCCTGCGTGTCCGGGCTAAGCCTGTGGCTCTTGATTAAGTTGCTCATATCAATCCGTTGTCGTCATGGCAAGCGCAAAAGGAAAAACGATGCCGCTTCCCGCAGTTCTAAGTAGAGCGGCTATTATGGTAAACGTCCATCGAGAGTCGACCATATCATCGACTAATAGCACAGGTCCCTCCATCCCCTTCCAGTAATTCACCTTAAAGGCTCCGGCGAGGTTGCCGGCCTGCTGATAGCTGTTGTTCATCTCCTTCTGGGGGTGGGTCCGGCGAACTTTTTCAATACACGGAACAAAGGGACGATTCAGCTCCCGCGCCAGACGTTCTGCGAAATCCGGGACTAGAACCGGATTGCCCGTTGAAGGCACACAGGTCACCCATTTGGGAAAAGGTTTGAGTCGCCGGGATGAACGCAGCATCTCAGCGGCGGCAACAACCAGCTTTTGATCAAACCGAACGTCCTGCTGTTTACCTCGTCTAACCATCTCTCCCCATCCGGCATCACCCCATAGACACAAAGCACGTCCCTCTTCGGTCCGCAAATGGGCAGGGATGTTTCCGCGCCAACCGTACGCGTCAGACAAGGCGTCCCACGGCCATTGTTTACGTGGTTCGATCACTATCGCACATCGGCGGAGGAATTGAATGGCCCGGTTTTCCATTCCAATTGAGTAATTAGACGTAATAAGTGGTTTCTTAAGGCAAGAGGCACACCGGCCACAGGCAGTCGGTTTCGGGTCATCGAGACTCTTTTGCAAGAAGGCCATCAAGCAATCCTGGGTGTGGGCATACTCCTGCATCTGAAACTGCTCAGCCCGACGAATTTTTGTCAAGAGTTCGATTCTCTCGGTATCTGGAACATAAGGCACTGGGTTTCTAGACCACTTCGACTTTTGTTTGCTGACGGGGGCCGGCGTCAGCACGGCCAGAAGGCTCAGGACCTTTTCGATTCGACTACGAGGCAGGTTAATCTTTTCTTCCAGCATAGGGACTGACAGTGCGCTATCGGCCTGGTCCAACGCCGACAGAACCCGTAGCGCATCTCCCTCCGGCGGGAAAGCGGTACGAATAAAATAGTCTGTGATTTCCCGGTCCTCATCACCACTTAGTAAAATACAATAAGCCTGGTCAATCGCCCGTCCGGCACGACCAACCTGCTGATAATAGTGAACAACAGAACCAGGACGTTGAAAGTGGATCACAAAGCCGAGATCGGGCTTGTCGAGTCCCATACCCAATGCCGTCGTGGCCACCAGTGCTTTAATCTCATTATTTAACAATTGATTCTCAAGGTTAACTCGGGTCTCTGCCGCGAGCCCGCCCCAATAGCCGTGTGCATCTATATTTTGAGTTTGAAGCCATTCTGCGAGTCTTTGTGCGTCACTGACGGTCAGCGTGTAGATGATTCCGCTTCCAGGCAGACTCGGCAGGTGTTCTGCGAGCCAGGCCATTCTTGACGCCTGGCTGGGTAGAGAAATATTCTGCAAGCGCAGGCTTGAGCGCCCCAGTGGACCACGCAGGACCTTTAGATCGTTACCCAACTGCTCGACGATATCCTTAATCACCCGATCATTGGCGGTCGCCGTGGTTGCCAGAACCGGTATATTTTTCGGTAGTGCTTCAAGCACCCGGACGATCCGACGATAATCCGGACGGAAATCGTGTCCCCAGTCGGAGATGCAATGGGCCTCATCGACGACGAAGCAGCCTATTCGCCCCGCAATCGGTAGAAGAGCTTTCTGCCGAAACTCGTCATTGGCCAGCCTCTCAGGAGAGATAAGCAGGATGTCGACCACGTCGGCCCGCAGCCTGGCCTCCACATCTTTCCACTCGTCAGGGTTGCTCGAATTAATAGTAGCCGCACTCACAGAAAGGCGTTCCGCCATCATGATCTGGTTACGCATAAGAGCCAGCAATGGCGAAATCAACAAGGTGGGTCCTATACCCCCATCGCGCAACAGGCGTGTGGCGAGGAAATAAACCAAGCTCTTGCCCCATCCGGTACGCTGAACAACCAATAGTCTGGACTTTCTCGTAATAATATGTTCAATGGCCTCCCATTGATCGGGATAGAAATCGGAAAGCGGATCATTCAAGGCGTGCCGCAACAATGACCTGGCATGCCGTCTAAGATCACTTGACATTTCGGTGCCTTTCGAGTGAATGCCTGGTCCGGATTCAGACCGCCTTGTCCCCATCTTTTCCCCGCAACATGGTGAACAGCTTATCTATGGAGATGTAACCATAAGCTGGGAGCCGCCATTCTTTGATGCCCTCGAAAAAGTCTCTTAAGGTCATGTCGATGGCCTGGAAAACTTCGCTGGACGTATTGCGGAAATCGTCGCGGCCGATGCTCAGCTCCAAAGCCTGACAATTGACGATGATTCGGAAGTGGTGCCAGGAATCATCGCCGATCACGTCATTGTACCGGCGGATGATGAAACCGTCTTTGGCCAGGAATAACCCCTGATACCATTCTCCGCCGCTTTCCACCTGATGGCCCCGCTTGCCGGCAATGATGCCCAGAATGGTGATGGGGATATCAACCATCTCCTTTGACCCATCCGGCCGATACCGGTACAGCTTCATCACAATCGGGCCGAAATGATAGACCATATCGTTGGGGTCCGGGAGGCCGGCCCCGCTTTTGGTGTCGATGTTGGACTTGGGGAAGATGTGCTCGGATATGGCGAAGCTGGGTTTGGTCGGGCGTTCTTCTCCCTGATCCCACTGATAAACATTAACCCGGATGCTTTGTTCGGATAAGCCTTCCACGTGTTTTCGGACATTTCCGGCCACCGTGAAGAAGTTGACGTAATCCTTCAGACCCATGGCCCGCCGATCGGTATACAAAAAATGATCCACAGACTGCACGTTCAACCCGGTGATCTTGACGGTCGTGCCCTGGGCCGGGTCCATCAACTCAATGTCGGGAGGACAGGGCACCAGATTAAACTCCGGCATATCACCACCATTGATCTTCCCAATGGGATCATCCATCAACCAGTAGTGGGCGTCCTCCCCCGGCCGCTTGGTCAAGACCTCCAATCGGGAGGAGTTGAAATACAATTTGGTCCCAATACCTTTCTCGCCGATGTTGTAATCTTCGGCCTTGGCCGAGTCGGCCACATTAAAAAAATTGTAAATGCTGGGC
>JADFXK010000560.1:0-1139 GCA_015233625.1 Deltaproteobacteria bacterium
CTGGATCATCATGCACACATGTCTTCATCCCGACCCGGCAACCATAGGAACCACCACCACAGTCGGGCATGATCATCCGTTTGATGCGGTGCTTCTTTATGAAGTCGATTTTCCGCTGGGCAAGTGCCCGGATGTATTCGTAGTTACCGGTAAAAAGGCCCCAGTCGACGGCTTCCCAACCTTCCGAAGGGATAGTCCAGTTCTCCCGCGCCGCGTAAAATATCTTCCACCACCACTTCATGTCGTTGTTATCAGCGAAAACTTCCTTGGAATTGGGAAAAAAGACGATATCGGCGTCATCTTTGTCAATGGGGACGTAGAATCCAGGGCACTCCTCATCGGCAAATTCTACGCCCAGATCGGACATGAGGAAGAAGTAATCCTCTTGAGGTATGGCCATGTTGTTGCCGGTAGTAAAGCTATATTCAGCACCCTTGTGGAGAATGCCGGGGACTTCCTCCCGAGGCCGCAAATGCTTCATGTGCAGCATGATGTAGGGAATATCCAGGTCCATGGGGCAGGCGTGGGCGCAACGCCCGCATCCGGTGCAAACCCAGGGGAACTTAGACTGAACAACCTCGTCTACCAGGCCCAGGGACAACATGCGCAGGACCTTGCGGATGTCCCAATCTTCCATTCCGGGCGTTCCTGTGACGGGGCAGCCATTGGTGCATGTCCCACAGGTCATACACCGGCTCAGATTGAATTTGGCCAGATGTTCCCGGATTGGATCGGGCAACTGGTTCGGGACGAGAATGGCTTCCATAAGAAACTCCTTTATTTCCATTGAGGAATCGGCAAAACTTAACAGACTTCAAGGTGTGACCAGTGGCAGATAAACTCTAAACGTGGTTCCTTGTCCTGGTTGGCTTGTCACACTAATCCTGCCGTGGTGAGACTCCACGATGCTTTTGACAATAGCGAGGCCCAGCCCCGTTCCTATAACATACCTGGTGCTTTCATCCTTGACCCGGTAGAATCGTTCGAATATGCGTTCCAGGTCCTCCGCCCGAATCCCGATGCCGGTATCTGTGACGCTGAGGCACCAGCAATCACCGGCCAGGGTGGCGGCCAGGGTAATCGTGCCTCCTTCGGGAGTGTAATTGATGGCATTGGAGATCAGGTTGCCAAAGACCTCC
>JADFXK010000560.1:1183-2492 GCA_015233625.1 Deltaproteobacteria bacterium
GGTTGTAGGCTCAAGGCGATATTCTTGGCCTGGGCTCGGGGCAGGTGAAAAGCGACCTGGTCGTTGAGGAAGGCCGCCACGTTGATTTGCCGGCGTTCCTGCGACAGCAGAACGGATTCAATCTTGGCCAGATCCAGCAGTTCGGTGGCCAGGCTGATCAGGCCCTTTATCTTTTCCGAGGCCCTATCCAGGAACTCATGTTGTTTTTGGGTGAGTTCGCCGGCCAACCCGTCCAGAACCACCTTTAGTTGCATCACGACGGTATTCAATGGACCGCGGATTTCATGGGCGACCATGGACACGAAATCGGATTTGAGCTGGTCCATTTTCTTTAATGTGGTAATATCGTGTAACAAGGTGACCGCGCCCAGGTTCCGGCCAATTCTGTCTCGAAAAGGGACACACCGCGCACTCAAGACAGTCGTGGCACTCGCAGTACCACCAGCCGATTCACTGGTCGAGGATAGTTCCTCGCATAATTCGACAAAGTCGGTTTCCTGTAGAGACAAGGATTTATCGACCATTTGTTCGAGCTGGGGATTGGGGGTCAACTCGGAGACATGGCGACCGATGGCTTCAGTCCCCTGGTAGCCGACCATTTTCAAAAAGGCCGGGTTGGCCAGGACGACGCTTTTCCGGTTGTCAGCCACCATCACTCCGTCACTGAGATGATTGATGATCGCCCGCATTCGGGATTTTTCGTTGGCGACGTCTTTAAGAGCGCTGGTATATTCGATGGCTTTGGCCACTACCACGCGCAGTTGTTCCGGGGAAAAGGGCTTGGGAATAAAGTCAAAGGCGCCCTTTTTCATGGCTTCGATAGAGTGTTCCACCGTGGCGAAACCGGAGATGACGATGATGGTGGTATCCGGATGGACGGCTTTGATATGCGTCAGGACATCAAAGCCCGAGAGGGCCGGCATCATTAGATCCAGCAGGACTACATCAAAATGTTCTCGCTCTATCATTTCCAAAGAGATGGTCCCGCTTTCGGCCTCGGCCACCTCGAAACCTTCCTGAGTTAGAACCCTACGGCAGCCTTCCCGAATGCGTTTTTCATCATCGACCACCAGAATTCTCTGGTTTTGATATCCGTTTATTGCTGCTTTTTCCGTCATGTTATATGATTACTCCAATGTTCTTGAAAATGCCGCGGTCATATAAACCGGGAATCCTCCGTGGCTTGGTCAAGGGGTAGCTCTATAACAAAGGTCGTGCCTTGAGGACCTGTTTCCTTAACCCCAATACCGCCCCCATTTTCCCTTACAATCCCGTATACCGTACTCAATCCCAACCCCGTACCTTTGCA